>JAYTHD010000027.1:0-15620 GCA_043732975.1 Verrucomicrobiota bacterium | reverse complement strand
AGTGTGCGCGAGTTTCTGTTTGAGCGATTCATCCTTGTCGAACCGCTGGGTAAATTTGGTTTGAGCCTCAGCCTCCTCGCTTTTGGGATCAATCGGCGGTTGCCCGCCTTTGGGCGAAGCTAGAGTGATTTCCGCCCCGGCATCCGACAGTTCATAATAGGGGGCCGCAAACTCCTCCACCCAGAACCCGGTTTTCTTGCCGGTGGCACCCAACTCGCTGTGCGAGGTTAGGACGATTAAGACTTTCATGAGGATAAGATTGGTCATTGCTCGTGGTTCAAGGTCGCAGTTGGTTTTGCCATTCTCATCGCGCAAATTAGCTGGAGCGCAGTTGCCTGCACTGGGGTGTTACCCTACCCGCCGGACCTGCAGGAAGAGGCCGTGAAGACCGTGCTGGCGCAGGCGGCGCTGCGGTGTGGGGAGTGGGTGGGAGGGAATGACGAAGTTGAAATGTCGAATGGGGCAATGGGGTCAAACATTGATTATTGACATTGCGAGCGGCATTGATGTCGAACATGAACAGTCGACTTATGAGTTGAACTGGGGGAGCTGCTGGCGTCTGGCGACGTTTGCAAATTCAGGTGCGCGATGAGTGGTACCGTACGGGTGCTGCAGGGACTGTCTGTCCTGATAACACGTACACCTCGGGCGGGCTGATTGAAAACCCGCACTTGGGCTCGAACGAAGTTTGCCGTCGTGAGGCCGTGTGAGCCTTTTGAACTTGTCGGCTTTGCCTACTCACCTGGATCGAAGACTCGAAGTCGTCCCGGTTCCACCACCCAGAGGCGCCCTGAGAGTCGCTCTCGATTCAGGCACTCCGGAAGTTGGGCGATGAGAAGCCGGATAAGGGAAACCAGCGGTCTGCCCGGTCGCAGGACGATGATCCCGGCGCTACCGGCGGTTGGAAACGCAACCGGGTTGTTGAAATCGAGGTCCAACGTGATCAGCGCGCGTCCCTCGGCTCGGCAGACCTCAAAGATCGTCTCGTCGGAACGTCCGCCAAGGTGTTGGGCCAGTACCGAGGAGCCGTCGTGCCCATCCAAGGTCAGCGGCGACGCCAGTGCTTCGCTCAGATTCTCGTCCAGCTTGAAACGCATCAAGCCAGCGGAGCGAGTTCAACCACGCGTTCCCGGGTGGCCTCTGCCCCGAACGCGAGGGCGGCCCGGATATCCACCGATTTCAGCTGCGGATAGGCCTGCAGCAGTTGCGCCTCCGACAGGCCGTCAGCGAGGTTTTCGAGGATCAACGATACCCAGATGCGGGTGCCCCGGATGCACGGTTTGCCAAAGCAAACCGCGGGTTCGACCGAAATTCTGGCCAACATTTCCTCGTGTGACATGTCGATTGTGCCTGGCGCCCACCACCATGGCTGCCTGTGAACGTGCCAGAAAGCCTGCAGGGTCGCAAAGAAGACGCAATGGGGTCAAACATTGATGATTTGACAGTGTGCCTTTTCTCACCCGTTACCCAATGGCGGCCTGCATCGCCGCGAGTTCGCAGAGGTGTTTGTCGTCGGAACGAATCCGCGACGCCAGGGTCTTGCCCAGCCCCAGCAGGATGGGAACGGCCAGGTCGGGAGCGCTGCGAAACATGCGGCGAAAATTGAAGACCGTGATCCGCGCGCAGGTGATGTCGGATTCCGCCACCGCATCCGTGATGCAGTTACCGTTGTCGAAAAGCGTAATCTGGCCGAAGACCCCGCCGGTTTCGATCTGGCTGATGGTCAGTTCCCGACCTTTCACCAGAATCTTCAGCCGGACGCGGCCGTTCAGGAGAAAAAGCACGGAATCGCCGACGTTCCCGGCGCGGAGGATCGGTGTGCCGGTGGGAAAATGCTGGACGTTGGCGTAGGCGGCGAGGCGGACGAGTTGGTCGGTGGTCAGCTCGGCGAAGACCCGGATCTTGCGCAGCTCGTCGGGCTGCAATTCCGGCGGGAGGGCGGCGGTGGCTGCGTTCAGCGCGGGCAGATGCGGGCGCAATTCCGGAGATTCCGCCGCCGTGAGCCACTTCCGGTTCGCGGGACAGAAAAGCCAGGAATCTGCCTGGATGCGTTCATCGCGTGCCCATTCGATGAGCTGCGGGAGGGCCACCGGGCCATAGAGGGTGTCGTCCAGTCCCAAGACTTTGTAGCTGGTGGAACCGTCACTTCCGCTGTCTGTGGTCGACATAAGGCGCCTTTCCGTCCCCAAAAGCTCAAGCTGGACGCCAAGACAGCCCTGGCCGGGTCCTGTTGAAATCGGGGAACCCCCTGAGGAAACCTTAAATCGTGCTCCGCTGCAACCCGTTTCCGAGACACTTTCCCCCGTTGACCGCGGCGTCGGAGGGCCCCTAACGTCTCCGGCTCCGGCGGACGCCAGTTATGCGCCTCCGGGACATGTATTATGATCGGTACGATTCGCAGACATTCGCAGAGCCTGTGGTGGATCATCGTTGCGGCGGTGATCGTCTCCTTCGTTTGGTTTTATGGCGCCAGCAATTCGTCGATGGAGTCCCTGCTGGCGCGGCGCCGCAGTGAGGCCGGCACACTTTACGGCCAGGAGATCAAGCCGGCGCTGTTCCACACGGCGCGGCGGGTGGTCGGCTTCAACCATTACCTTCAGGATCGCAACCCCCAGTCCCAGCGCCGCACCCGCACGGACGAGCAACTGCGCATGGAAATCTACCAGCAGACGCTCATTCAACATGAATTGGAAGCGAATGCCATCGTCCCTGGTCGCGACGCCCTGGGGATCGCGTTGGCGGATGAATTCAAGGGCTCCCAGCCGGGTGCGGCCAATCCGACCGACATCCGGCAGGGATACAACAATTTTCTGCAGAGTCTTGTAAAGTCCGACTACACGGAGGCTGATTTCACCGCGTTCTTGCGCAATCAAGTCAGCGTAAATCTCCTGCGGGAACTGGTGTCGGTGCCGGCGGCGTTGGTGTCGCCGCGCGAGGCGGCGGCGGAGTTCCGCCGGGAAAACGAGTCCCTCGTGGCCAGCGCGGTGCTGTTCAATCCCACCAATTATGCCGCCAGCGTGGCGGTGACGCCGGAAAACATCGGACGCTATTACTCCAACAATCTGGCGCGGTACTATTCCCCCGAGAAGATCGGCCTGAACTACGTGCGCTTCGAGGCCTCCAATCACCTGGCGGCGGTCGAGGCGGAGTTGCTCAAGAGTCCCAATCTGGCGAATCTGCTGCAGGAGGCCTATGTCCGGCAGACCAATCAGAGTCCGACCGCCTTCCAGGATGACAAAGGCGTGCCGTTGAGCCGTGAGGCGGCGCTGGCGAAGATGCGTGAGGACGAGATTCTCCGTCTGGCCGTTCAACGGGCCTACAAGCAGGCGGCTGAATTCTACAATGGCTTCGGCAAGAACAAGGTGACCGCGGAAAACTTCATGGAATACGCCACCAATTCCCCCTCGGGAGGCGGATTCACGATTGGCCGGACCCCGGCAATCGCCGCGCAGGTGCTGCCGTTCCAGCCCCCGTTCAATGAGCTTTCCAACGCGCAGGAGGCATTGAGCCGGATTAATCAGGCCAACCCGTTCAGCATCCCCCTCCCGGGGAAGAGCGCCGTGTTCATCGCGGTGTTTCGGGAGCGGGTCGCCTCGGCCATCCAGCCCCTCGAGTCGATTCAGGCGCGGGTCGAGGATGAATATCGGCGTCAGGAGACCCAGGCCGCCGCGCGCAATGCGGCGCATGCCTTCCTGTCGCAAGCGACCAATGGGGTGGCGGCGGGCACGGCCTTTGCCGACGTGGCCGCCAAGCAGGGGCTGACGGTGATTGATTTGCCGCCCTTTTCCGCCGCGATGAATCAGGTGGAGGGATTGCCCGCCGGCCTGGGGGTCTATGAACTGAAGAACGCGCTGGGAACGGCCAAAATCGGTGATATCCAACTGCTGGATCTGGGAGGCACGCCCAGTGTGGTGTTCCTGAAGGAGCGTCGGCCCGTGACGGAGGAAACCGTCAAGGCCGGCTTGAACAGCTTCTCCGAGGAGATGCGCCAGCGACGTCAGAACGGCGTCTTTGGCGAATGGTTCCGGCAGAAGATGGAAGATTCCGGCTTGGCGGCGATGCTCACGCCCGAGGAGCCCGCGGGCACGGGCCGTACGGGCAAAACCCGCTGAGCGCCGTTATTTGGATCCGCGTTCATCCGCGGTTCCAACGCCGGCCTTCAGCTCAATTCCTGCCCTGCAAAAAGGCGATCAGGTTCCGCAGGTCCTGCGGGGTCTTTCCCTGCTCCAGACCTACCGGCATGAGCGATTTTCCACTGCTCTCCAGTTTCAGGAGGTCCCTCCGCGGAACGACGACGATGTGTTCCTCGGCCTGTAAAAGATTGATCGAGGTGGAGTCCTGGGAAACGAGCAGGCCGGTTTGGATCTCGCCACTGCGGGTTTCGGCGACGTAGGCCACAAATCCGGGATTAATTGCCATGTTGGGATCGAGGATGTTGGCCAGGAGATCCTCCACGCTGCGATGAGCCACGCCACTCAGGTCCGGTCCGACGTTGCGACCCAGGCCGCCGGCGCGGTGGCATTTCGCGCAATCCGCTTCAAAAAGTTTTCGCCCGGCTGTGGAATCCCCGCGGGCGGGGAGCGTGGCCAGCCACTCATTCACGATGCCGGCGCGATTGGCGTACTCGCCATCACCAATGAAATTCTTCACGCGCGGCCGGATGGCTTCCGGAGCGTCGTTCAGGATCCGCCGCCGTTGCTCGAGATCCAGGTTCAACTCACCGACGGTCACCGCGCCTTGTTCCCAGGCCTCAATGATCGCCCCCAGCCAGAGGCGGCGGCTGAGCAACAGGCCGAGGACCTGCGGGCGAACCGTGGGACCCAGGGCGCGCCAGTGCTTCAAGAGGTCCGCCCCCAACTCCGCATACGCGCCGCGGTGAAGTTCGGCCAAAGCGGCATTCTGTATCTCTGGCAACTCGGTGCCGGTCAGGCATTGAAGGAGCGCCGCTCGCCCGCCGGGCCCCGGATCCAAACCGGCGAGTTTGAGATATACGAGACGATTGGTAAGGGCCGCTCCCGAGTTGGTGGCCCCGGCGATGGCGCCGGGCACCTTTCCCAAAAGCGCCGCTGGATCCGGAAGACCACATCGCCGCAGCAATCGCCAGACGACGGGCAGACGGGACTCGGGCGCCCGGGGAATCAGCCCGGTCAAGGCGGTCAAGCCCGATGACGATAGCTTGGGCTTGGCTCCACTGCGCTCCAACCCGGTCAACAGGGCAGTGAGCAAAGTCGTCCGTACGGTCTCGCTCAGTCCCAAATCCAGACGCTTGAAAACATTCTCGAAGTCGACGGGACGCGCTTCCGCCCGCGCGCCGATCAATTCTGCCAACTCCCGGAACACCTCCAGCATCGGGCCCGTGTGAATCATGGCGGATTGCCGGTCGCGGAGGTAGATTTCCAGGACGGTGCCCAAATCCGACGGTGCGAAGGACGTGAGAATGGCCCGCCGGACCCGCGCATCTCCGGCCTGCAGACGCAGGAGTTGGGTAAAGGGCCCCGTCGCCCGCTCACCCGAGCCAATCCCAGCGGTCAGAATGGCCTGGTACCGGACCCGGGGGGAGGGGTCGATCAGCATGCCTAATACCAGTTGCCCGATACTGGGTGCGGTCCCGATCCGGGGCTCGGCCACGAGCAGGGCATTTTCGCGAACATTGGGGTTCCCATCTTTCAGGGCGGCCGCCAGATCCGCCGTCGTGCATTCGCCCAGATCATTCAAGGTCCAGAGCGCGTGCAATCGGCCCAGGGGTATCCGGGCATCCCGAGCCAACCCGCGCAGTGCGGCCGCCGCATCCGTGGCGTGGCGTTCCACCAGCAGGCGCTGCGCCGTGGTGCGCCACCATTGATCGTCGTGCGCCAGGTAGGGAACCAATTCGACGTTCTTCAATTGACCGAGGTCGACTTTGACCGCCGGCAATCCGCTGTTGGGTGCCAGCCGGTAGATGCGCCCACGATCGGAGCCCGCCCGCAGATCCTGGCGGGCCCGCACGGCGGCCGGGATGTAATCCGGGTGCTCGATGACCGTCCGCTGCATGGCCACAAGATAAAGGGCGCCGTCCGGACCGGACTCCAGACCGACGGGCCGGAACTCCGCATCCTTGGAGGCCAGGAATTCGCGCGTCAATTCGTTGGTGCCACGGGACGCTTCGAAACCGGCCACGGTGTCCCGGAGTTGGTCCCGATGCACCAGATTGCCCACCACATCGCAGACCAGCACGGATCCATAAAACGGGAACGGCCATCGTCCGGAACCCACGTATCCCATGCCTCCGGCGGCGCTGAAATGGCCGGCCTGTTCCGGATGGTTCGGACGTGTCCGCGCTTCACTCACGGGAAAGAGGCGACTCATTTCGCCGTGGTCCGAAATGCTGACCGTCAGGAATTCGGCCGAAACGCCTTCGTAATGTTCCGCATACCGCCGGGGCAGAAAGCAGTACTGCAGGTGGTTGATGTTATGGGTGGTGAACTTGTGGCCGTAATCGTCAAACACGAGGCCAAAGCCGCCGCTGCTTTGGGTGGTCAGATCCAGCGTGCCGGTGTCCGGTTGAAAGGCGAAATCATGATTGCGCAAGTCCACCGGACCCTGCTCAAGATCCACACCCCGCCAGCGCGGTGACGTGATCACGCCGCCGTTGCCGCCATTGGCCCCGTGGATGCGTCCATCGAGGTGAAAGCGCAGCCCGTTGACCAGCGAATCGCTGACGCCCCGTTTGAAACCGGTCAACACGACCTCGCGGACGTCCGCCTTGCCGTCGCCGTCGGTATCCTTCAGGAAAAGAATGTCGGGCGCCGCCGCCACGAGGATGCCGCCGCGCCAGCAGGTGACACTGGTGGCGTAACTCAGCTTGTCCGCGAAAACGGTGGAACGATCCGGAACGCCATCGCCGTCCAGATCCTCCAGCAGGCGGATGGTGGAATTCACCGCGCCATCGGGCCCGGCCCCGTTGGGGTAGTCGCGGCATTCCGCCACGTAGGCGCGGCCGGCCTCATCAAAGCAAAGCGCCACGGGATCGACGACCTCCGGTTCCGCGGCCCAGCGGGTGATTTGGAGCTGGGGATCGATTTCGAACAGGGTGGGATCAAAGGGCGGCGGATTGGCGCCCCGGACAGGTGCAAGTCCTGGAAACGCCACGGCCAGGCAGAGCGACAGGAGATGGCGGCGGCGGTTGGGGGCCATCGGGCGGGAGGCGGACGAAAGGGTTGACACCGGCTTCGGTTCGGGCGGAGGGAAAGGGACGGCGGAGCTTACTGGTCCGGACCCAGTTCCGGCCACAAGGGCACCAAATCCGGGTCCTGTCGGGCCATGGCCCGGACTTCGCTCTTCTTGTCCCCACTGAGCACAAGAGACTCCTGAATCAATTGCCGGGCTTCGTCGACGCGGCCGATTTGGGCGCAATAGCACGCGAGATCGTAGGGAACCTCAAACGCATGCGGAAACTTCTCCCGGAGCGGACGCAACTGCGAGTAGGCCTCGGAGGAGCGGCCCAGCCAGTGCAGCGCATGCGAGCGATAAAGCCAGCCCCATTTGTCCCCGGGGGCCCGATGGGTGATTTGTTCGGCGGTGTCCAACGCTTCGGAAAACCGCCGCAATGGACGCAGGATGCTGAACTGGATTTTGAGAATGTCCGGATGCTGGCGCAGGGCGATATCCAGCCCTTCCAATTCCGCCAACCCCTCGCCCGGCAGCCCCAGTTCCACCCAGCCGGCGACGGCCCGGAGGCGCAGTTGCACCCCGGGATCCTTCAATGCGGTGAGACGGACGTCCACACCCCAACATGGACGGAATTGTCGCCTAAGGAAAGGGCCGTCGTGGCGGGCGCCGGCCGGGACTATTTGATCCGGGCGAACTTGTGCAGGTTGCCGAACTGGCTCCATTCGGAGACAATCAAATCGCCATGGGCGTCAATCGCCGCGCCGTGGGGCGAATTGCAGATGCCCAATTTCCAGAGGTGCGGCGGCAGTCCGTAGTTCGCCCGCTGCTTCTCGTCCGGATTGTCGCCGACCTGCGCCACGATCGCGCCGGACTTGTCGATGACCGTCACCCGACCCTGCAGCTCAGGGAAGACGGCGTAGTCGCCCCGGATATTGACCGCCGCGGGCATGCGGAGATTCTTCTGGATGACCCGGACAAAGTTGCCGTCGAGATCCCAGTATTCGACCCGGTTATTGTTCCGGTTGCAGACCAGCAACAGCGGCTTGCCCAAGCGGGTGTCGAGGCCGATGCCGTGGCAGGTGTTGAATTTGCCCTCCGCCTCACCCTTGCCACCAAACGCCTTCACAAACTTGCGGGACTTGTCGAATTTCAGCACGTAGTTCGAACCATAGCCGTCGGCGACAAAGATCGATCCGTCCGGCCCGGCGGTCACGGCGCAGGGGTTGAACTCCTTGGCTTCCTTGTAAAGTCCGGACTCCATCGGCGCATTCAGGGTCCATTCCACGTCGCCATTGAGACGGAGCTTCACCACCTGGTGATCGGAAGGCCGGGCGGCGTAGATGAACTCGCCGCCTTTCTCCTTCCGGATTTCCATGCCGTGAACCCGGGTGGGGCCGACGGCCCGCAGGAATTTTCCCTTGGCCGAATAAACCAGGATGCCGCGCTTCGTGTCGGTGGAAACGTAGATGTTGCCGGCCTTGTCGATGGCGACCCCGCCGTGGCAGGGACCCACGGCTTCCTTGCCCGGATCCTTTTCAAAAAACTCCGGCTTCACGGAGAATTTCAGCGGGCCGGCTTGGGCGGTGGTCAGCGTGAGGGCGATCAGGGTGATCGCGGTGGAGACGAATCTTCTCATGGCGGTATGCATTGGTGGAAACAGTTTCCTCTTCGTTAAATGAATCCGCCTGATCGCTCAAACAAAAAACAGGCATTCATTCCACCCGACCCGGGCTACGGGCGCACCTCGATGGGTCGCGGAGAGTCGGGGCGAGGCTTCTGTGGACCCACTGTTTTCAGTCACCATGAAAGCCGCTCGCCACGCTGCCTGGCGGAACGCGGGTCGGTGACCCGCTTCACGACTCGCCTAGGCGCGGTCCGGTCAGACGGGGACGTATGGGGAAGGGTGGCTGGGTCTTCACGGTGGGATCTTCCGTCAACCGGGCGTGCAGGGCCTCGGCGAGTTCGACGGGGCCGACGTCTTCACGCTGCACATCGGACACGATCCTCTTGCGGCGGCGGGCGAGTTCGTCCTCGGGTTCGCGGACGATGATCTCGACTTCCTTCACACCAGCGGGCGGGATCGAAGACGGTGAGAAACCGGCGATTCGCCAGGATTCCTTGCTGGTGGTCCCTGAGGAACTGTTCAATTCAATTCTTGGGTGGGCGAAGGGGCGCCTTTCAAAGGGGTGCCGCGCCTGCCATTTTCACCGCGGTTCTTTCGCTGGCGATTTCCTGAAGTCGCGCCCGGATGGCAGTTATGGGAATCGCCTCCGTCCGGTCATTCATCACGTAGGAATCCTTGCCGGGATGGACCACGAACAGTCGCTCGAGTTTCAGATCGTGCAACGCGATGTGCATCGACTTGGTCAGCGCCGGTGCGTCCTCGTATTTGAATTCGAATCCGTACTTTCGACCGTGCCAAATCACCATCAAATCCAGCTCCGCGCCGGCGTGCGTGGCCCAGAAGTAGGCGTCGCGATCACCGGTGATGCTTAAGACCTGCTCGAGGGCAAATCCCTCCCAGGAGGCACCCAGCTTGGGATTGGCCTCAAGATCTGCAAAGGTCGGCTGCCGCATCAGGCAATGCAACAGGCCCGAATCCCGGAGATAAAGCCAGCGACGTCCACCAGGGCGACCCGGCCGGCCAGTGACTCCGAGACTCCGCGAACCAATGACGGCGACGCGCTGCCGGTCAGAAGAAACCGCGCCTTGACGGGCTTCCGGTCCGCCAGCACCCGGAGCAAGGCGAACAACTCGGGTTTCCGCTGCACCTCATCCAGCACCACCAGTCCCTCCAATCGTCCCAACGCCACCTTCGGCGCGGCCAAACGGGTCAGCGCATCCACGTCCTCCAGATCGAAGAAATGGCTCGGCAATTTATCGACTTGGCGTGATCGGCCGCGTCGTCCATCCGATTGTCCACACGTCGGCCAACGGGTTGCCTCTGGGAGGGGAGTGGGACGAGCGATTTTCTCATCCGTTGGCATCAGGAGATCCTGCCGATCGATGTGAAGGCCGGAAAATCCGGAACCTTGCGTTCGGCCATTCAATTCCTGCAGGAGAAGCAGCGGCGTTTGGCCGTGCGCTTCCACCTGGGTTCGTTCGCCCTGGAGGACGTAAAATTGCCGGGCGGGGTATCAAAATCCGTGAAGTTGTTGTCGTTGCCCCTGTATGCGTGCGGTCAATTGAACCGGTTGCTGGGGGGAACGACAAAACAGGCTTCGTCAGCAGAATCTGTGGGCCCTTAGACAGGTTGGAAGGGATTCAGCAGTGTCACCCCGGTGTGGGCGACGTCGGCCACATTCCGGGTAACCAGCGTCAATCGATGGACCATCGCTGTCGCCGCCAACAGACCGTCCACGGTCGAGAGCGGGCGAAGAGCGCTGAGGCGCCCCCATTGGTCGGCCACCGCCGGAGTAATGGGTAGCACCCGTTCGTCGTACCGCTGCACCAATCCGGCCAGCCAACCTTCCAGTGCGCGCGCCTTGCGCGGGTCCTTGGACCTTGCCTGTTCAATACCTTTGCGGATTTCACCAACGACCAGGACGCTCAGGAAGAGGTCATCGTCGTCCACCGACTCCAGCCACGCCCGGACATGGGCATCGGTTCGCCCGCCTTTCCGCGCTTCGCTCACCACGTTGGTGTCCAGCAGGTAACCTTTCATAGGTCCACTTCCCGCCCCAAATCGTGGATTCGTTCGAACAGAGCATCCGGCCCAAGCTCCGGCATCTGCCGGAGGTACTCTTTGAACGAGGTCCGCTTACTGCTTTTGCCGAGCAAGGATTCCCGAAGGATTCGTCGAAGCTCTTCCTCCATCGAGACTCCATGTGCCCCCGCCTGTTGCTTGAGCTTTTTGACGACTTTGTCCTCGATCCTTCTGACGATGAGTTGTGCCATATTTAAACTCCCTCCAATTGCTATCAATGCTAGCACAAAGGCCGCGAAAGGGAAGAAGGAACTGCGCCACGACGAGGTGCGTCCAGACGATCATGCCGATGGCAGGCCGGGATTCGGCGATCTTTTGTAAACGCCCATCCGATGTAGGACGGGCTTTTTGTGGTACCGCCGGCGTCCCGGCCGGCGAAATGGAGCGGGCAGCCGAATCGCCGACGAGGACGTCAGAGGTACATGGGGCGCGACTCACAGAGTCGCGGTCCGGTCGGAGCGCGGGTCTGTGACCCGCTTCGCGACTCGCAGAGGCGCGGTCCGGCCGGTCGAGGTGGTTGGGAGGTTTGGAGAAGTTGGGACGTCTCAACATTTAACCGACCAGCGCTGCCCGAATCCGGACAAGAACCCTGGCTGGTTTACGCAGATCGTGCTCCCAAATACGGATCACCCGCCAGCCAGTTGACCGAAGTTTCCTCGTGACCAGGCGGTCCCGCGCCTGATTGGCGGTGAGCTTTTTGTTCCAGAATGCCCGATTATTGGCCGGCATGTTGAAATGCCTTGGGCACATGTGCCAGAAACAGCCATCGACGAACACGACCACGCGACGCGCGTGGAAGGTAAAATCCGGCCGGCCGACGAGGGCGGCGTGACGACGCCAACCCGTGATGACCTCGGTCCGGAACAGTCTGGCAAGCCGACAACGCTCATTTCAAAACGTAACGACCGGTTTTCAATGTGCCGACGCGCTTGACCAACCCCGCTTTCACCAGCGGACGCAGCAAATCCAACGCGCCCTGCTTGGAGACCTTGAGCGTCGCCCAGAGTTCGGACGGCGTCATGCCGCCGCTCTTGCCCAGCAGCTTCAGCAATTGCTCCTGACGCGGACGTAAAATCACCTTCTCACGCGCCGCCGAAACCGAGAATTGCCCCAGCCGCTCCCACACCCGCTCCAGCGTTTGCCGCAAACCGTCGGCGCAATATTCCAGCCACGAAGTCAGGTCGTCGCCCTCGCGTCGCACCGCATCCAGCGCTGCGTAGTAGCGCGGACGATCCTCCCAGTAGAATTCGTCGACCGAGAAAATGTGGTGCGAATCAAACCCGCGCCGGTAAAGCTCCCACAGCGCCAGCGCCCGCCCGGTCCGCCCGTTGCCATCGGCGAACGGATGAATCGTCTCGAAGCGATGATGCACGATGGCCGAACTCAACACCGGCGAGAGTCCGGGCGCCTCCTTGTTCCACCACTCCAATAACGCGAACATCAGGCCCGACACATCCTCCGGCGGCGGCGGCACGAACTGGCCCACCCGCACCCGCAGGGTCCGGTAGCGCCCAGCCTCGCCCTGGTCCATCACTTCGCCCGCGATGATCGCGTGCAGCCGGAAAATATCCTCGTGCGTCAGCCGCTTCTTCGCCGCCTGTTTCTCGACATGCCGGAGGGCGGCGAAATAATTCAGTACCTCGCGCCGCGCCCGCACGGGTGCGGCCACCATCGTGCCTTCCTCCAGCGCGCGGACTTCCTCCAGCGTGAGTGGATTGCCCTCGATGGCGGTTGAACTGTGAGTATTGCGCGCCCGTGTGTCCTTTTGCAGTGCGGGAATCCACGGCACTTGCACCGCCGCGCCCTGGATGCGCTCCCGCAGGGCGGCGATGCTTTCCACCCGCGTCAGCAGGACGGACGTGATGGTGAATAGCGGCTGGTAACTCATGCAGCACAGTCTGCCAATGGGTCAAGTATCGGTCAAGTATCGGTCAAGTAACGGTCAAGCTGCCCGGTTCGCCTTAGCCATTTTAAGAGCCTGTTTGAAAATTCAAAAGGGTCCTGTTCTCGAGGAAAGGGCCAGCGAACAACACGGCGATGGACACACCCATTGCAACACGCAATGCCAGACGGTGGCACGCGGGCCCCGTGAATAACTCTGTGAAAAGTTGAGTCGCGGTGTCCGGTCGGAGCGCGGGTCTGTGACCCGCAGACGACTCGCAGAGTCGCGGTCACGGTGGCGCGAGTCTCTGACGAGCCAAGCGATGACGAAGTCGGTCCCCAACGCGGCTGGCTCGAGAGACTCTCGCCCCACCAATTTTGTGGCCGTAGGCCAGTGATTGGAGCGCGGGTCTGTGACCCGCAGGCGACTCGCAGAGTCGCGATCCGATCGGAGCGCGGGTCTTCGACCCACAGCACGTTTTCGAGCAATGCCGGCCTTGCTGGGAAAGGAGGATCGGATCGCGACGAAACGGAGACGCGCCCGAGGGGAACTGAATCCACCGGCATGCGCGGAGCGCCCTAAAACGTCGCGGAACTGGCGAACTGAAACGTCAATGTTTCCAGCCAGTGCGCCGCGCGGGCCTTGGCTTCGGACAGCGGCGCGAGCTTCGGCACAATGGCCTGGGTGCTGGTGAAGAGTTGCTGATCCGGGGACAAATCGGGCGTGGGCTCCACCAGGCCGGCGAGCCCGTGGCAGGGCTTGCCGGCCTCGCCGGCCAGGGCGGCGATGCGGCCGGTTCCCTTGCCCATCAGGGTCTGCCGATCGAGCCCGCCTTCGCCCGTCAGAACGATGTCGGCCTGAGCGATCTGGGTGCGCAAATCCGCCAATTGGGCGAAGATTTCAAAACCGGATTCCAGCCGGCCACCCAAAAACGCCCGCACGCCAAAGCCCAACCCGCCCGCCGCTCCGCTCCCCGACTCCGCGGACAAATCCACGCCGAGTTGCCGTTGGGTCACGGCGGCGAGACGTCCCAACGCTGCCTCCGCCCTCTCGAAATCGACCGGCCGGAGTCCCTTCTGCGGTCCGTAGATCCGGGAACAACCCGCGGCACCCAACAGCGGATTGGTGACATCACAGGCGGCGATGATTTCACAGCCCGCGAACTGGGCGCGGGGAAGGTTCCAGCAAAGGAGTTGTGAAAGGTCGAGCCAGTTTCCGATCGGCCGGTTGCCCAACCCGATGAACCGCGTCCCCAGGGCCCGGGCCATGCCAAAGCCCCCGTCGTTGGTCGCGCTGCCGCCGAGGCCGATCACCATTCGCCGGGCGCCCAAGGCCAGAGCATCGCCAATGGTCTCGCCCAGTCCGAAGGTGTCGAGATGAAACGGGTGGTACTGACCGGTCGTCAGGCACGCGAGCCCGATGCTTTGTGCGGATTCAATCACCGCTGTTTGCGTGGCGGCGTCCCAGCACCAGCGGGCCGTGCGCGGTTGGTGGGCGGCGTCGACGGTGGCCGTGGCCCGGGCTTCCGCGTGAAGCAACTCGGCGAGGACATCGCAGAAGCCATCCCCGCCATCGCTCATCGGCAATAGCGTGAGGGCGTCGTCGGGAAACCGGCGGGCCCAACCGCGGGCGATGGCCGCCGCGGCGGCCCAGGCGGTCAGTGTGCCTTTGAATTTATCCGGCACGATCAGGACGCGGCGAGGCGAGGAGGTCACAGGCGCGGCGGACGAATTTTGATTTCCGATCGCGGGATCCGAACAAGGAGAATGGAGGACGCGTTGGCTAGCGGGCGCGGGGCTTTCTGGCCGGCACCTTGAGTTTTTTGAACTCGCGCGTCAGGTTGGTCAGGGACGCTTCCACCCCCATCCGTTCCAGCGAGCTGGCGCCGACGAAGCCCACGGCGGTGGTGTTTTTTAGGACGCGATCCGCGTCGGCCGGGGTGTTGATCGGGCCGCCGTGGCAGAGGAAGAAGATGTCCTTCCGGACGCGGGTGGCGGCATCGATGATTTCCTGGGTCCGCTGCAAGGTGAAATCCCAGCTAACGACGGCCTTGTTAACTCCGATGGATCCCCCGACGGTGGTGCCGACGTGGGCAATGATGGCATCCGCACCGGCCTTGGCCATTTCCACGGCCTCTTCGGGCGTGGCCACGTAGACGACGGAGAACAGATCCATCCGCCGGGCCAGGGCCACCATTTCGTATTCCTTGGTCACGCTCATGCCGGTTTCCTCGAGCACACCGCGGAAGTGACCGTCGATGATCGTGTGGGTGGGGAAGTTGTTGACGCCGGAGAAGCCCATTTCCTTGACCCGCCCCAGCCAGTGCCACATGCGGCGGCGCGGATCCGTGGCGTGAACCCCGCAGATCACCGGCACATCCTCAACCACCGGGAGTACCTCGTATTCGCCGATCTCCATGGCGATGGCGTTGGCGTCGCCGTAGGCCATCAGGCCGCAGGTCGAACCATGGCCCATCATGCGGAAGCGGCCGGAATTGTAGATGATGATCAAATCACTCCCGCCTTTTTCGATGAACTTGGCGGAGATGCCGGTCCCGGCGCCGGCGGCGATGATGGCGTCGCCGCGTTTGAGCGTGGCCCGCAGGCGTTCGCAGACTTCCTTGCGGGTGTAGGGGTTTCCTTTTCCGGTCCAGGGATTCGGCATGACGATGAAACTGATTTAAATTATTACCGGCGACCCTGCGGTCGCACCGGGTAGCAAGATGATGGACGAACTTACGCTGGCAACGCTGGAGCCGCGACAGAACTGATCCCGGGCGAAGCTGCTCTTCCGTCGCGCTGAACGCGCGCCGGAGAATATGGGGCTGAGCAGCAACGTGGCCCTACCTCCCTTTACCGGTAGGGCGATCGCTGCTGAGTCGCC
>JAYTHD010000026.1:0-8403 GCA_043732975.1 Verrucomicrobiota bacterium | reverse complement strand
GCTACCTGGTGCAACTCCACACGCCCGTCAGCGGCGCGTACCCGCTGCTGGTGACCTACGAGCGGCCTTACAAACCGCAGGGTGAGACGTTGCGATTCGTCGGCGCGCAACCCCTCGATGCCGTCACGGAGCAGGGGCACAGCGTGGTGATCAGTACCCGTCCCTTGCGGTTGGAGCCGGTGAGTGTTTCGCCGGGACTCCTTCGCCTGGAACCGGCCGAGGTGCCGGCGGAATATCGTTTGCTGTTCGACGCACCCATCCTCGCGGCGTATCGCTACACGGCGCGGCCCTATGACCTGCAGTTGGAACTTAAACCCTTGGTGCCTGGCGAAACCATCGGGCAGGTGATTGATCGCGCGGCCCTGATTTCACGAATATCCAAGGACGGGCAGGTGGTGACTCACGCGCGCTATCTGATCAAGAACCGTGGCCCGGGTCACGTGGTTATGCGCCTTCCGGCGGGGACACAATTGTGGTCGGTCACCGTCGATGGCCACACCGTGACACCCGTGGTGGCGGGCGCGTCCCTGCGCCTCCCGCTGCCGCCGCAGACGGATCCCAATGCGGTCCATGATCTCGAAGTCAAGATTGCGTCCCGCAGTCAGGATCGGCGGCAACTCACGGTGGCCGCGCCGTTGATGTCCGCGCCGATCCTGCTGGCGGAATGGAAGCTGGAACCCGAAGCGGGCCAGCGTCTGCGCTTCCGCCGCGGCACGCTGAAACCGGAGCCGGCGGCCGTGGAGGCCTCGGGTTTTGCCAGCCTGATGCGCGGGTTGCGCCGTGGGACTGGAACCGAAATCGGGGCGGGAGCACTGACATTTCTGGGGCTGCTCGCCTGCAGCCTGTGGATATTCCGCCTGGCGACCCGCCGGGGTGCGGTTCGATACAGCCCGCGCCATGTGATCGGTGGTGGGTTGGGATTGATCGGTTTCGGCGTGGTGTTGGTATTGCTGGCGCAATGGGCGAACGTCGCCGGAAGTGTGGAGATTTCGCCTCCCGTCGGACTTCGCTTCGTCGCCGCGATTCAACAACCGGAGACCGCCCTCATCGCCGAAGTCACCCCGTCTCCGCTCGCTCGTTCGGTGGGGGAATGGCTGGGAATGGCCTGGCCGGCCGTGCTGGCGCTGGTCCTTTGGGGGCTGTCACGCGGGCTGGCGTCAGCGCTGGCCCGTGGGCTGTCGACTTCAGCGGCGTGGACCCTATTGGGCTGGGCGCTGTTGCGGGCGGAAAATGGCCTCGGGCCCTTCCTGATCGCGGCGATGGGTTTTGTCGGGGTCGAGGTTCTCCTGCCGACTTTCTTGCGCTGGCTGAAAGTGCGCCCGCAGCCTCCGGGTCCGGGACATCCACCGGCCGGAACCTCCGCTCCCCTGGAAGGTGCGGCGGCGGCGATGCTGGTCTTCGTCCTGCCCTTGGGATTCCTGCTGAATCCGCCGGGGGTGAACGCGCAGACCAACCGGATCCAAAGGCCCCGCGGCCCTCTGGATTCGCCCGTGCCGGAATCGGTGATCCAGCAAATCCGCGTGCAGGAGGACAATGTCCTGGTCACCGCCACGATCCGTTGGTCGGCGATCGCCGGGCAGACGTTGCCGCTGCTGCACGCGCCGGGAGTGCTGACGCGGGTGGAAGTTGCGTCGGGAAAAGGACGCGTCGTCCAGGCGGCCAGCGGGTCCGGACGGCTTTTTCTGGCGGAGGAATCCGGTCCGGTCGAACTGAAGCTCCAGTATCAACTGGCCGTGGGTTCCCGCGGGGGGGAACGTGGCTTCGCCTTGCCGACGTCCAGCGGTCTGGTGAATCGGATCACGCTGACGCTAGTTGGATTGGAGGCGGACATTGTCGCCGGACAGGCCGTGTCGATCCTTCCTGTTGCGACCGGTTCGAATCCTCCCACCAGCTATGAATTGGTGCTCCTGCCGGGGGCGGATCCGTGGATTGGCTGGCGTCCACGGCACCGCGACACGCAGGGAGAAAAGGCGGTTTTTTACGCGGAATCCTCGCAACTCTATGTCCCGGGCAGCGGGGTGATGGAAGGGCTTCACCAGGTGCTGATCCGGCCGGCCCAGGGCGAATTGAACGAGTTGATGTTTGAAGTCCCGGCGGGTTGGACGGTCACGGACGTCGTGGCGCCGGTTGTTTCACTGTGGCGCTTTGATCCTTCGGCCCGGCGCTTGCGGGTGGGTTTGGTGCCGGCGCAGTCCCGGCCCTTTTCGTTGCGGATCCGTTCGCAGAGCGCCACCGGGGTCCGATCCAGCGAACAGAGCGCCGGCCTGCTGACTGCCCGGGGTGCCGCCGGTGAAGTGGGGCAGGTGGGTGTGGCGACCGGTTCCGAGATTCAGCTCGAAGACGCCCAGAGCGGGGAACTGCAACCGCTCAATCTGGAGGATTTCCCCGTCGCCCTGCTGGAGCCGCTGCAGGCCCAGGTGCCCGGACTGACGTTGCGACGGGCGTTTCGTTACGCGAGTCCGCAGGGACAGCTTCGAATCCGGTGGTCGGCGGTGGCACCGGATGTGCGGGTGGAGGGACGGCAAACGCTGTCGCTGGGTGAAGATCGGGCCGTTCTGGCGGCAACCCTGGAGGTCGCCATCACGCGGGCCGGGATATTCAAACTGAGTTTTGTCCTGCCGCCGACCTTTGCCGTGGAGTCGATCAGTGGGACGGCCTTGAGTCATTGGACGGAGTTGGTGGAGGAGACCAACCGCGTGATCACGCTGCACCTGAAGGGCCGCACCGAGGGTGTTCAGACTTTTGCGCTCAGTCTGGTCGCACCGGGCATCCGGGCGGGGGTCGGTTGGCCGGTGCCACGCCTCGCCCTGCGGGAGGCGGGGAAACAGCGTGGGCAATTGCTGATTGTGCCCGAGCAGGGTCTGCGCTTGCAGGCTGCCATGCGGGAGGGGGCCACGCCGTTGGATCCGTTGCAGGAGGGCGTTCGGCAGCCGGGCGTGCTGGCCTTCCGTCTCCTGCAGGCGGATTGGCGGCTGGCCCTGGATCTGGAACGGGTGGAGGCCTGGACCCAGGTCAGCAGCCTCCAGCAGGTGTTCCTGAATGAGGCCCAGGTGCGGGTGGTGGGAACTCTGCATTACGAAATAGAAAACGCCGGCCTGAAGGAATTGCGGGTGCGTCTGCCGCTCGGCGCGGAAAACGTGCACTTCCAGGGCGATGCCGTGGCGGATTTCGCGCCGCGGGCCCTGGCCACCCCGGCCACCCCGGCCACTCCGGCCACCAACGCCGCCACCCGCGATTGGGAAATCAAGCTGAGCCGGCGGATCAGTGGAAAGGTCCGGTTGCAGCTGAACTACCAACTGCCCCTGCCCGCGGGTGGCACGAACGTTGTCCTCGCCGGCATCGAGGCGCAGGACGTTAACTTGCAGCGGGGGTTTCTCACGCTGCACGCCGCCAGCCGACTGCAGGTGGTGGCGCCCTCCCTGCCAGGAGCGTTGCAGCCCGCCGAGTGGCAGGCGATCTCGCGGGAGTTGACGTCCGGCTCTCCCGGTCAGGCTCCGGATCATACGTTCCGCCTGGTGGAACCGGCCTTCCAACTGCCGCTGCAATGGGAACGCCACGAACCCGCCCGATTGCTGCCCGCCCACGTCAACAGCGTCGCGCTGACCTCGGTGGTCTCCGACGACGGCGCGGTCCTGACCCGGGTGCAGCTCGCCTTGATCTCCGGCGACCAGAATCTGCTGCGCTTCACCCTGCCGCCCGGCCTGCAATTCTGGTTTGCCTTTGTGGGACAAAACAGTGTCTGGCCATGGCGGGAGCAGGCTCAACTTCTGCTGCCCCTGGAGCCGCATTCCCGGGGGCAGGAGCCCGTTCTGGTGGAACTTTTCTATGCCGGGCAGGCCGGAGTCGACCGTGCCCGGGTGCGGACTGCGGGTCTGGAGCTGGTGCTGTCGGGGCCGCGATTCGATCTGCCGTTGGAGAACATTTCCTGGCGGGTATTGCTCCCGGAGAAATGGGAGCTGTCGCAATGGGACGGCTCCCTGGAATTGCGCGAACGATCCGGCGTCGGACTGTCCGGAATGACGGATCTGGAGACTTATGTCCGTCAGGAAGTGCAGGTGCGCCAGGACAACACCCGAGCCGCGGAACAATTCCTGTCGACGGCGAATTCGCTGTTGCAACAAGGCGATCCGGAGAGTGCCCGCCGGGCGTTTCAGCAGGCCTTCGGGTTGTCCCGACACGACCACGCCTTCAATGAGGATGCCCGCGTCCAGTTGCACAATCTGAAGACGCAACAGGCGCTGGTGGGCCTGAACGTGCGTCAGGCAAAGGTCAGCGGTGAAAGCGCCCGACTGGCGATGGCACCGCACAACCTCCGGGCGGGCCAGGAAACGGGCTACACGCAGGAGGAGGCGCGGCATTTGATTGAGCGGAATTCCGAGGAGGACAATGCCGTGCAACTGCGCCTGGTCGAGCGCTTGATCCAGCAGCAGGAAGCCACCGTGGATCATCCCGGTACGCTCCGCGCCACCTTGCCCACGCAAGGCCGGCAGGTGCTCTTTGGCCGGACGTTGCAAGTGGAAACCCAAGCCGACTTGCGGATCCACCTGAGCGCCCGCGAACGGCGAGAGGTCTCCCCGGCCCTGCAGGCGCTGGTGCTCCTGGGCATTTTGACCACGGCAGGGGCACTGACGGGTGTGGGCTGGCTCGCGGGGGAAGAAACCTCAATTTTACCTGAAAGTGATCGCGCGGCGCTTGTCCCCGTCGAAGCGGCGGCCGTTTTCGGAGCGTCGTGCTTCCCGCCGGCTTAACCGCCATACATTTTGCCGAAGGCTCAAATCCGGCAAGACGTCCCGCGGGTCTTCGGCCGGACTGCCGGGCGCCTTCTTTTCGTCCGTCTCGGCAGCGCTTTGCCTTGCTCCGCGGCGGCGATAGGCCGGTTGGAAACCAGCGCTCCGGCCGCGGATGCCACGGATCAGACCCCATCCGCGTTATCCGCGGTCAAAAGTTTACTCCGCGGTCAGCCCTGGCCGCTCGCCTGCATTTCCACCCAGCGGACTGCGTGGCGGACGAGGCTGGTGGCGTCGGACAAGGCGAGCTTTTCCTTAATGTGCCCGCGATGCACATCGACGGTCTTGGGACTCAGATTGAGTTGCTGGGCGATGTGCTTGGTCGTCTTGCCTTCACCAATGAGTTGAAACACTTCGAACTCACGATCCGTGAGTTGACTTACCGGAGATTGATTCACCGTCCGCCCCGAGAACTGATCGAAGATTCGGGCGGACAGGCGCTCGCTGACGTAGACCTGACCTTTGAGGACCTGGCGGATGGCTTGCAGCATCTTTTCCGCGCCTGCTTCCTTCATCAGGTATCCACGGGCGCCGGCGCGCAGGACGCGTTCGGCATGGAGCATCTCGTCGTGCATGGAGATCACCAGCACGGGCAGGGTGGGATACAATGCCTTCACGTCCTTGATCAATTCCAGACCGCCCCGTCCCGGCATCGTAATGTCGGTGACGAGGATATCCGGGGTGGATCTGGCCAGCGACGTCAGGGCCTCGGCGACGGTGCTGGCTTCGCAGCATACTTCGAGGTCGGCCTGCTGGTTGATGACCCCGGCGAGCCCCACGCGGAGCATCGGATGATCGTCGACCAGCAGAACTCGCCTGCGTTTGGGGGCGTCGGCCGGACGTTCGGCGGGCAGCGGGTTCTCGCGGGTTCGTACCGGGGCTGGCTTTTTGTACTTCATGATCGTTTGCCGAAGAGACAGGAAATGGTCACGCCTTTGTGAGGTCGGGAGGTGATCTGCAGCTTCGCGCCGATCAGGCCGGCGCGGTACTGCATCACCCGCACACCCATGCCGTCAACGGACTCCAGGGATTTCGTGATTCCCTCGCCGTTGTCACTGACCTTCAATTTTACCTGATCGCCCTGGCGGGTCAGGGAAAGGCGGATGCGGGTGGGGTGGCCGTGCTTCAAGGCGTTGTTCACGGCCTCCTGAGCGATGCGATAGAGATGAGTGGCGGCGTTGGCGTCGGCAACCAAAACGGGCGGATTACCCTCGAAGCGACAATCGATTTTGGTCAGGCTGCGGGTGCTTTTCGCAAGTTCGCGCAAGGCCTCCATCAGACCCTCGGCTTCCGTGGCCACCGGCGACAAACCGTGCGACAGCGCCCGTGTCTGGCGGATCGTTTCGCGGAGTTCCCTGCCCAGTTCGCTAAATGGCTTGGCCAGACCGGGGGCCTGCCTCTGGACTTCGGTGAGCAGGGCATGGCTGAACAATTCAATGGCGGTCAACCGTTGTCCGATGCCGTCGTGGAGATCCTGGCCAAAACGGCGCCGCTCGCACTCACTGTTTTCCAGGAGTTCCTGCTCCAGCTTCCTTCGCATGGTGAGATCATGGAGAATGACCGCCCAATGGGTGGCGGTGCCCTGTGCGTCCACCACGGGACGGAAATTGCCGTCGGCGATGCGACGCCCGTGCTGGCGGTGTTGCAGGAAAAGTTCCCCGCGAAACATTTCCCTGCTCTGCAGCGCCGCACGGAAATCGGGCCATGGCCCGGTGAGGTCCTCCAGTTGGCTGAGCCGGGCGTTGGTCAATTCCGCCGGACCACAGCCGGTCAGCGTGGAAAAGGCGGTATTGAAATAGATAATCTCCGGGTCGACCGGGTCGGTCGTGGTGATCATGACCGCATCGTAGGCCTGCTCGACAATCGTCTGGCCGAGTCGGGCCTGGGCCTCGACGGCGGCAAGGTGGCGCTCCTTGGCGATCTGCACCAGTCCCCAGCGGACGACCGCCGGGACGAACTCCAGGAAATTGGCCGTCTTGACGATGTAGTCGAGGGCGCCGCGCTTCATCATCTCCACGGCCGTGCGCTCGTCCCCCTGGCCGGTGATGATGATGAAAGGAAGCAGTCGGCCCATGTCCGCGAGCTTGCTGACGAACTCCCGGCCGCCGATGTCCTGGAGTTTCAGGTCCAGCAGCAACAGATCGGCCGAATGCCTGTCCAGCCAGGTCAACGCCTCACTTCCCGAGCGGGCGGTGGCGACTTCCAGGCTTTCGTTGCGCAGCGCGGCTTCGAGGAGATAAAGCAGACCTTCATCGTCGTCGACGATCAGGAGGGTCGGAGCCGGCGCCGCCGAACTCATACGGGGCGTTGCGGATGGTTCAGGCAAGGCACCAGCAACAGGGTGATGAAGAGGCCCAGTTGTTGAATGCCCGCGGCAAATTGCTGGTAATCCACCGGCTTCTGGAGGTAGTTGTTGCAGCCCATCTGGTGGCACAATTCAACCTCCCGGGGGTCATCCGTCGTGGTGAGCATGATTACCGGCAGTTTGTGCAATTCCGGGTCCGCCTTGATCTGCCGCAAGACCTCGACGCCATCCAACTTGGGCATCCGGACATCCAGCAGCAGCAGATAAGCCCGCCCGTCCTCGCGGCGTCGGCCCTCGCTCCGCTGAAACAGGAAGTTCAGGATCTCCTCACCATCGGCAAAGTGTTCGATCGGGTTGTTGAGGCCCGCGCGCCGGAGGTTTTCCTGGACGAGATAGGCATGCCCTTCGTCGTCCTCGGCGATCAATATCGTGATGGAATTCTTCATGAGTCCTGACGATGCGTCTTGGCCTTGCCCGAGGCGTTGATGGGATGGCGCCCCGCCGGCGCCGTGAGGCCGGAGTGGTGCGGTTTTGCCGGTGACGATGCGCGGCCGCTCAGGGCTACCCCCGTTCGGGACTCCGATGCCCTCTTCAAAGTTGTCGAATTGCTTCCGTTCACCACGAGGGCGGACACTAGTGCCTCGGGCTCTCTCGGAGCAAGGGCCGCGGGTTCGGGGACAAGGATCGCCCCGAAATTATCAGGCAAGCGGCGCTCGTCACGCCGCCTTTGGCAGGTGACTGCGATACTCGGTCGGCGACTCCCCCACCACCTTTTTGAAGACGCGGTTGAAATGGGTCAACGATTGGAAGCCGACCTCGTAGGCGATCTCGGTGACCCGCAGGTTGGGATTCAGCAACAGGTTCTTGGCCTTCTCCGTACGCAGGCGGGAAACGTGCTCCGTGTAGTTCAGCCCGGTCGCCTTTTTGAAAAGTTTGCAGAAATAGAAGACGCTCGTATGCACGGCGCGGGCCACCTGGCCCAGGGAGAGATCCTCGGTGTAGTGCTCTTCGATGAACTTTTTTGCCTTGGTGATCACCGGCGGTTCCGCGTGACGCGTCTGGATCGCCATCTGATTGCCCTTCATCGACAGATGATCGGCGAAGATGGTCAGCAGGTTCGAGACGGATTCCATTTTCGCCGGCGAGGTCACCGGGACTTGAAAAAAGGCCGCACGGGCTTTGACGGGATCCAGTTCGGCACCCAGGTCCGCCGCCACTTTGAGTGCCCGATGAAAGCGGGCCGCCGTGGGCTTCTGGCTTGCCACCTGGCCGGTCTGCAGAAAACCGATGGTGCTGCCGCCGATTTTGACG
>JAYTHD010000025.1:0-12081 GCA_043732975.1 Verrucomicrobiota bacterium | reverse complement strand
CTCACCGTCACCGCACCGATCGAAGTCAATGCCGGCACGCTCTTCCTCCATCAACCGCTCACCACCTCGGCCGCCTTCACTCAATCCGGTGGCATCGTGCTCGTGCCCGAGGGCGTGGCGGAGACTTTTCCCAACTACGATCTCCTCGGCGGCCGGCTCCAAATCGAGAAGACCACCGTCACCGTCACCGACAGGTTTCATCAAGCCGGGGGTGAAGTCTACGGCTACAAGGACAACTCGGGCGTGCTCGGACGATTGCTCCTCCCCGTCGGCTCGCAATGGGTGATGGATTCGGCCAATCCGAAATACCTCAACTCCGGCATCGTCGAAAATCGCGGCACCGCCATCGAGGGTGGTGCGAACCATCTTATCCTTCGCAGCGATCCCAAGAACAAAGCCGTCGCCAGCGTGGAAAACTACGGCAGCTACGACCTTGCCTGGCCGTCCGCCTACATCCACAGCGAAGGCGGCGGCTGGTTCCGCAATTACGGCACGTTCAGGAAGACCGGGAACGGCGACAGCCAGATCACCGTCGGATACACGAACGCCGGCACCGTTCAACTCATGGACGGCATTCTCCGATTCAAAAGCGGCTTCGATCAGGGTGCCGGTCGATTGACGCTGGCCGGCGGAAATGCTGGCGGCTCCCAGCTCAATTTCTTCGGCGGTCTGCTCACCGGCTCCGGCATGGTCTTCGGACCGGTCAATAACCGCGGCGGCACCGTCGCGCCGGGCGCCTCGCCGGGATCGCTCAAATTCCAGTCCTTCGACAACGCCACCAACGGCATCGTCGAACTCGAACTTGCCAAGGGCACGCCGGGCATCGCCCACGATCAAATTCAAGTAACCGGCATCGCCAAACTCGCGGGCACGCTCCGGCTCAAGCTCGTTGCCGGTTACCAGCCTTTGGTCAGTGATCACTTCACCGTGATGACCTTCGCGTCGCACAACGGCGTGTACGAAACTTTCGAAAATCCCGCGAGCGCCCAATTGGAAGCCGCCTACACGGCCACCACTCTCGTCCTCAACATCACGAACATCACGGCCGGGGACGCGCCCACGATCATGCTCCAACCGCTCAGCCAGCGCGTGGTCTCCGGAACCGACGTCCTGCTCAGCGTCGTCGCTGATGGCACCGGACCGTTCAAATACCAATGGCAATTCCGGGGCGCGGATCTGGCTGCGGGCACCAACGAGACGCTCAACATCACCAATGTCACCGTCCTTCAGCCTGATCGGAACGTCGGGGAATATCTGGTGAAGGTCAGCAATGAGTTTGGAACCACGACCAGCGATCCGGCCACGCTCGGCATTCTCGGTCCGTTGAATGATTTGGTCGCGTGGTTCCCCGCGGAAGGCAGCGGCCGGGAAGTCATCGGTAATCGCGACGGCGCCCTGCTCAATGGCCTCACCGCCACGAATCGCGGCGCCCACGGCACCAGTTTTTACCTCGACGGTGCCGGGGCCTATCTCGGACAACCCACTCCCGCCCGGTACTTCGGCGATGTCACCGACAATTTCACCATGGCAATCTGGGCGTATCCCACCGCCGCCCGCGCCGAACCTGGGGCGGCCAACGCCGGCACCTCGGGCGCGGCCTCCCAGCGCTACGCCGTCTGGCCCGATCAAGCCGCCTCCGTCGGCTTGCCCGGCGCCGGCATGGGCATTTCCATCGGCACCAATGGCGTGCTCGTCGCCGCACACACCGCCGGCTATCTCCCGCCCGTCCTGGCCGCCCAAACCAATTTGAACGACTGGACCCACATCGTCGTGGTCGTCACCAATCGACTGCCTTCGCTCTACATCAACGGCCGGTTCGCCGGGACCGGTCTCGTCGGTCTCGTCAGCCCCGTCTTTCCGGGCATTTCCCTGGGCGTGACCACGTATGGCGGGTTTGCCGGCTGGCTCGATGACTATCAGGTGTTCGGTCGTCCCCTGACCGCCGCCGAAATCACCATCCTGTATGACGCCACCGTCCACGCTCCGAAGATCACCGGAAATCCCGTCAGCGTCGCTCTGATCCCCGGCAGTGATGCGACCTTCGAAGTCACCGCGACCGGCACCGATCCGCTCACCTACCAATGGACCCTGGACGGCGCGAACATCGCCGGCGCCGTGAATCGCATCCTCACGCTCACCAATGTCCAATGCCCGGACGAACGCCTCGGCCGATACCGCGCCGTCGTGTGCAATCTCCACGGCACCGCCACCAGCGAACCCGCGCTGTTGTCCGTGCCCGTGGCGGAGACCGAGCCCAGCTTCGTCCGCTACGACGCCTGCACGGGATTGTTGCCGAGCGAATCCGCCCCACCCTGGGCTCTGGGCCTCTTCAACGGCGGTAATCCCGCTCATTTCGTGGTGCGGGGCGGCCAACTGGTTCTGGACACCAGTGCGGTCGAACAAATCTGGTTTGAAAAATCCGGTCCGACGCTGCGCTTCCCACGCCAGGCCGTCATTGAATGGCGCACGAAGATCACGGATGTCCGTGGCAGCGGGGCGTATCTCTCCGGTGCGCTGGTCGAATTCGAGTCTGCGGGCATCGTCGCCGCCATCGCCATCGGCCGCGATCAGGTCGGTCTCGTGAGCGGCAACGGTTGGGTCGGCGCTCCTGTGAGCACCCCAACCACCGACGCCTTCCACACGTATCGTTGTGAGTTCGACGGCTGCGGCCTGACCAATGTCGTCGTGCTCCGGCGCGACGGCGTGGAGGTCCTGCGCCGCGCCGCCGCCGGGAACCCGGCGAACAGCCGACGCCTCTATTTTGGCGACGGCATCAGCACCGATGGCGCCAGCGCGGAATGGCAATGGCTCCGGCACAATCTCGCCGGCACGAACCAACTCGCCATCATGCAACCACCCGTGGGCGGCAACTATCTCTCCGGTGCCAGCCCGACCCTCCGCGTCCAGGCCGTCGGGACGGGCGACCTGGCCTTCCAATGGCGTCGCAATGGCGTCGCTCTCCCCGGTGAAACCGCCACCACGCTGACGTTGAAAAATCTCACGGCGTCCGGCAGCTACGATGTGATTGTCACCGACGACAACGGCTCGCTCCCCAGCGACCCCGCGATCATGAACGTCGCCGCCAGTGCCGCCCAAGTGGTGACGTTGGGTTCAACCGGAGTCACCGAAAGCCTCTCCGCAGTACAGTTCCTGAACTCGCAGTTCGGAGTGGTCGGCGGTGTCAACGGGACCGTGCTGATCACGCGCAACGGCGGCATCCATTGGTCCCGGGCCTTCCTCGGAATCGGCATCTCGAACGACATCACCGGCGTCGCCTTCGCCGGGGGCGCCATCTACATCACCGGAACCGGCGGACTCATCTGCGTCAGCTATGACGGCGGCACAACCTGGATTCCTTTCGCGACCGGCACCTCCGAAGATTTCCGCGGCATCTACTTCACGAGTCCAGAGACCGGCTTCGCCGTGGGCAACCGCGGCACGATCTGTCGCTACAATCGCGGCCGCTGGGAAGCCACTCTATCGGGGACGACGGCCGATTTCTACGGTGTCTACGGCGTCGGCGACACCTTCTGGGCCGTCGGCTCCGGCCGCACCGTCTGCCGCTACTCGGGCGGTAGCGGCGGCGGCTGGATCGCTCTGAATGGGGGCGGCGGTGGGGGTGGGAATTACTACGGCGTCTATTTTGCGGACTCCAACACCGGCTGGATCGTGGGCAGCGGTGGCTATCTGTGCCTCACGCGCAACGGCGGCAATTCCTGGACCCCCTTGAATACCGGCACGACGGCCGATCTCCGCAGTTTCGTTTGCATCAGCAATCACTGCTTCATCGGTGGGGCCGGCGGTGTCTGGCTCGAGAGCTTCGACGGCGGCAGCGGCGGTAGCTGGTACGGCAATGGCGGCGGCGGTCCCGGATATTACGGGCTGGCCTTCCGGGATGGCACGGGCTGTTACGTCGACAGCCGCGGCGTCTGCCATGGATTCCACGTCGCGGGCATCCCCCTGAACCTGCCGCCGCAAGTCGCCTTTCTCCAACCCGTCGCCCTCACCGCCCGGGTCACCAACGTGGTCGACAACGTGACCAAAATCACGACCCTCTCGCTCGCGGTGACGAACATAGCGTGTGAAGTGCTCGGGTTCGATGTCGCCGGCTTTGATCCCGACGGTTTCATTTCCCGGGTCGAACTCTTCGTCAACGGCGGAAAGATTGCGGAGAGGCTCGGCACGGAACTGCACTGGGCCTGGACGAACAAACTACTCGCCTCCTTTGTCTTCACCGCGCAGGCCACGGACAACCGCGGCGGCATCGCCAACTCGGAGGCCGTGACGGTACAGGTGGTGCCGCCATTGCCGGGACATTTCGCCCGTCCTCTCGCCCTGCTGAACGGCAACGTGGAACTCTGCTTCAACGGTCCGACCAACAAACTTTATGAAGTCGATGCCACCCTCGATTTCACCGGTTGGGAGAATCTCGGTCCGATGAAAGTGGAGGACGAACTGTGGCACTACGTCGACACCACGGCCCGCACTCGCGAGTTCCGCTACTTCCGCGCCCGCGAGGTGAATCGATAAACCAGAAAGCGGCGGAGCCGTCCAGACGCTCAGCCCCTCTTTTTTTGGCAAGCGCAGTCGCCACCGCCGCGGCGGCGGCGGCCGCTTCCGGAGCGCCTGGCTTCCAGCCGGCTTACACGCCACACACTTCGCTGATGTCCCAAACTCAGTAAGACGTCCCGCAGGACACCAGCCAGGCTGCTTTGCGCAAGCGATAGGCCGGTTGGAAACCGGCGCTCCGGCCGCGCAAGCACGGCATTATAATTGAACACCAAGCACCGGTCCCTTGGTACGACCCCACGAAATTCCCCATCCCCTTCGTACGATTTCGTGTCCCTTCGTGGTTCTCCCCGCTTTCAATCCGCGTCGAATACCGCGTTCTCGAAATCGAGGCGATAAATCATGCCCTCATAACCGACCACGTAGACATTGCCGGTTTCGTCGAGGGCAAAGCTGGTGATCGACTGCGGCACGGTTCCGATTTCGCGGATGTTCCGCAGCGTCCGGTCGCTCTGGGTCATTCCCCATAGCCGCTTGGATTGGTGGTCGCCGAACAGATAGATGCCGTAGAACGAGGACTTCTTGTCCGACCGATACACCAGTCCACCCATGACCGCATTCCCATGTTTGCGTCGTCCAGCGAAGATCGGTGGCACATAGTCTTTGCCCTCGGGACGGTGGCCGTTGCCGAAAAGCTCGAAGCCTTCGAAGACGTTCCATCCGAGGTTTTCGCCACGGCGGACGATGTCCACTTCGTCGCCGCGCTCCTGTCCGAGATCGGCCACCCACAAATCGCCGGTCAACGGGTCAAAGCCGAAGCGCCACGGTTCCCGCAGTCCATAGGCCCAGATCTCCGGTCGGGCGTCGCTGCGATTGCGGAACGGGTTGTCGGCCGGAATCGAATAATTCAGACCGGAATCGCGGTGATCGATATCGATCCGGAGCATCTTTCCGAAGAGCAGCTTTAGATCCTGTGCGTAGCCCTGCGGATCGAAGTTCGGCGCGGAGTCACCCATGCCGAGGTAGAGGAATCCGTCGGGACCGAACTGGATGCACCCGCCGTTGTGATGTTCGGCCACCGCCTTGATCTTGAGGATCGATCGCGGGGCGTCGCCGGAATCGTGCAGGAAGTCCGGGGCCATGGTGCGTTCATCGAGACAGGTCGTGATCTTGCCGTCCTCGAAGACCTGATGTTTGACGTAGAATCTTCGGTTTTCCCGGAAGTGCGGATGAAACGCCATCCCGAGAAGTCCGTTGGGACCGCGGGCGCTGAAGGTCGCGTCGATGAAATCCGCAAAGACGGACGTGGTCGCGCCGTGCTCGCCCGCACCCAGGTTAACCCGCCAGATTTTCCCCGACTGATGGGCGGCGAGAAAGTGACCGGGTTGTCCGAGAATCTCCCCCAGCCAGACCAGTCCGGTCACCACGTTGTTAGAACCGCGCGGGACGGTGAGTGGGTGCTCGAGAACGGGACGGACAGTGACGGGATGCGCGAGGGGCGGAATCACCTCGGGCATGCCCCGATGGCTGGCCATGGCGTTCTCGGGCAATCGCAGTCCCGCGAGGTACTGGATCAAATCGGTGAAGTCCTGCGGTGAGAACACGGCCTGCAACCCGTCGGGCATGAGCGAGACATTGCTGCCCCGTTGGTCCGCGATGTCGACCGTGGCAATCCGGACGCGCTGTCCGTCGGCTCCCGCCAGTTCGATCCAGGCATCCGTCGACTGCTTCAGCACGCCCAGAATTGTATCTCCCGCCTTGGTCTGAACGGTCGTGGTGGCATAACCCACGGCGATGCGCGCCGACGGCGTGAGGACGGAATCGATGAGTTCCCCCCGCGCAAACTGATCCCCCACCGCCGCGAGATCCGGACCCGCCTGTCCGCCCTTGCCGTCGAGCGTGTGGCACTTGGTGCAGGCCGCCCGGGCAGTGTCAGCGAAGAGTTCCCGCCCGTGCGCAGCGTCGCCATCGTGGGTCATCGCGTAGGTGCGAAACTCGGCCACGGTGAGCGGCTTGCCGGCGGCGCTCGGGGCCTGGCCGAACGCGGGCAGGGTCATCGCCGCGGCGCAACCCAGTGCGACGACCGGTGGCCATCCGCGACGAGACAAAACGTACCTGTGCATCCGGCCACGGTGTTGGACACGGTGGGCGGGAGCAATGACCCATTGGAATTTTAGCAACGCCAAGGGCTCGTCCCTGAGTGCAATATCAAAATCCTCAGGACCTTCACCACTCCGGGGAGGTCTTCGATCATGATCGCCTGGAACCGACCCTGATGAAGTGTCCGCACTACGGGTGCGTCCCGTCCAAGAACTGACCGACTTCCGTCACGCTGAACGCGCGCCGGGAAATATGGGGCTGCGCAGCAACGCATCCCTACCTCAGTCACTACGCGACGCCGATGACCCGCCCGTTTAGTGCGACCTCCACTTGCCGCGAACCATCGGGTCCGGCTGGAGGCGCAGTAGAACCTTTCACCTTCAACGCCAAACGTGAGGAGACCGCTGATCCGATGTCCGACTTGATAAGCACGAGCCCGTCTTCGAATTGGAGGCCATTCAGGAACTGCTGATTTGGCGAAAGAGGATGGATCGGGCCTGCCCCCCCCGCGGACGGCGGAGGAAGCAAACTCTGGGCGGAGCGCGAAGGGATCCAACCGATGAAGACCCAATTACCTGACCCGGGCAGAAGTGAAATCCGATCCGTTTGGGAGGCGTTGCCGTGGGTGGGTGGTGCGGTCGGGTGCTTCCATCTGGCGTTTCTCTATCCACAGGGCTGGTGGCTGGTCCTCGGATATCTGGGTTGTCTCTATGAACTCCGGAGACTGCCTTCGGCCCGTCAGGCGTTCTATCTCGGGCTGCTGGTCGGCCTCGGGGTGTTTGTGCCCGCGACGACCTTCTTGTGGACGATCTTCAGCGCGGCGGCGATTCCGCTTTGGTGCATCCTGGCATTCTTTCACGCCGTATGGTTGCTGTCGCTCCAGCAGGTGGATGTTCGATGGGGTGGGCGCTGGGCGGTCGTCCTCGCGCCGGTCTTGTGGTGCGGCATCGAATATTTTCGCAGCGAAGTCTGGTGGTTGCGCTTCTCGTGGCTGACCGCGGGGGGTCTGCTGGGATCTCCGCAGGCCTTCTGGCTGCGGAGCCTGGGAGTCTATGGAGTGGGCGCGGTCTTCATGGCGTTGGCAGCGGCCTGCCTCGGATTGCGGATGCCCAGTTCGAAATCGCGGGCCCTGCGATTGGGGTTGATTCTTTTCACCGCCATCGGCGTGTGGCTGGTGCCGAGGATCTCGGCCCCGGCGGATCCAATCCCCAGCAGTGGCACCCGAGTGGCGGTGGGTGGTATTCAGCTGGAGTTCCCCGGAGTCCCGGAGGTCATCGCTGCCCTGAACGATCTGATCCGGGAGCGGCCGCAGGTGCAGCTCGTCGTGCTCAGTGAATATACGTTCGATGGCCCTGTGCCCGAGACCGTCCGGCGATGGTGTCGCTCGCATGGAAAGTGGCTGATTGCCGGCGGCAAGGAGTCCGCGGACTCCGGCGGCCCGGCCACTGTTCCGGGTGGCTCCCGGCTCCTGGGTCTGCCGTCCGACGGTGCGCAGGAGCTTTACTTCAATTCGGCGTTCGTGGTCAGCACGAATGGCGACGTGGTCTTCACTCAGGCCAAGTCACGGCCGATCCAGTTCTTCAAGGATGGCCTGCCGGCGCGCCAGCAGCGGCTTTGGGAATCGCCGTGGGGCCGGCTCGGCATCGCCATCTGTTACGACGTCAGCTACCGGCAGGTGATGGATCGGTTGGTTACGATGGGAGCGCAGGCGTTGATCGTGCCGACCATGGATGTCGAGCAATGGGGTGAAGCGGAACACCGATTGAACGCCCGGATGGCCGCCATCCGGGCCGCGGAGTACCAACTGCCGCTCTTCCGCGTCGCGAGTTCGGGGATCTCGCAACTGGTGGAATTCGATGGAAGCGAAAAGGCCACGGCGCCGTTTCCCGGAGCGGGAGAACGGATCTTCGGTGAATTGCAGCCAATCCCGACCGGCGGCCGGGTGCCGTTCGACGCCTGGCTGGCACCCTCATGCTTCTATCTATCGGGGTTCGTGATGGCAGGCCTGGCGTGGAGTTCGTGGCGCGCCCGCCCAGCGGGACCGTAAGCAGAGTATTCATCCCGGAAATCCGAAATAGGGAACCGCAGATTCACCCGGATTCACACAGATAATCACTGGTGCAGGCAGCGAAAGCCCACACTCCTGAGCCCCCTTCCAGTCGGTGATATGTGTCTATTCCAAAATAATCTGTGGATCAGACTTCGGCTGCAAGGTTCACCGATCCTCGGGCTCGCGATGGCCGCCCTAATGCCAGATGGAACGAAGCGTCCAGACCTTCATTCGTTGGATCGCGCCAGCCGCATCGGATCCGAACAACTCCAGCCCCTGGCTGGTGCTGGACGGGAACACCACGTCGGTCAGGACCCGTTCGCCGTCATTCACGAAGACCTCCACCGAGGCGTGATCGACGAAGAGATGCAATCGGGTGGTGGCGCCTCGGTCGATCAAGGGAGCTTCATGAATTCCCGGGAATTGTTTGTTAAATCCCACCTGCCCGGATTGGGTGCGATCCACATAAACCCGACCCTGGTCCCAGCGGACGCCAATGGAAGTCGCCTCGGAGCCGCCCTTCAAAACCCGGATCCCGGTGGTGCCGGAGGTCTGACGCTGCAAATCGAGTTCGATCTCCAGTTGGTTGCCGGCAATGGCGCGATCGTGGATCCAACGATTCGCCTGCGCCACGTCGCCGCCGCCGAAGGAGTGACTTCGCTCGCGGAGCTTTCGCAGTTCCGCCACCGGCCGCTGAAACAGCCGGACGCCTTCCGGAGTGGACTGCAGCCGGACCTCGCGGGGAATCGACATGGCACTCCGCCAGGGCTGAGTGGGCACGTCCTGGCCATACTGCCAGTTGCTCATCCAACCAAGCCAGAGCCGGCGTCCGTCCCGCTTCGGCACATCACTCCAGGAGACCGCCGCATAATAGTCCTTGCCGTAGTCGAACCACAGGGCGGCGTCCGTTCCCGACGGCGCAGCGGCGGGATCGGCGGTGAAACGGAGGCCGTCAAATTGGCCCACGAAGTATTGTCCACCGGAACCGCCCGCCACACTTCCGGAACCGATGTTGACCGCCAACACCCAGCGTTTTTCGGCCTTGCCCGCGATCGGCAATTCGAAAAGGTCGGGACACTCCCAGACTCCGGACGTGGCGCCCGTCGGCCCAAACTCACTCAGCAACGTCCAGTCCTTGAGATTCGGGGAACCGTAGAATTGGACCTTGTGTTCCGCGGAGAGCGAAACGGTCATGACCCATTTCTTCGTCGGCGCATGCCATTGCACTTTCGGATCGCGAAAATCCTTCGATTTCAAATCAATGACCGGATTGGCCGCGTATTTGGTCCAGGTCCGACCGCGATCGATGCTGGAAGCCAGGCATTGAAACTGGCGACCGTCGGCGGGCCGAAAACCGGTGTAGACGGCCACCAGCGGCGGATGCGAGGCGCTGCCGAAGCCGCTCGTATTCTGCCAGTCCACCACGGCACTGCCCGAGAAGATCATCACACCGTCCGACTCCGGCAACGCCAGGGGCAGCGTTTGCCAATGGAGCAGATCACGACTCACCGCGTGCGCCCAGCTCATATGTCCCCATTTGTCCCCCTCGGGATTATATTGATAAAATAAATGATATTCCCCCTCGTAATAGACCATGCCATTGGGGTCATTCATCCAGTTCCGGGCCGGTGAAAAATGGAATTGAGGGCGGAAGGGCTCGCGGTAACTCTCCGCGCCGCCGGGCTGATCCTGGGCCATCCCGGTGCAGTGGGACAACGCCAGGGCAAAAAATAGAGGAAGGCTATAGTGACGGATGGTATTCATGGATATTAGAAAGGCTCGGTTCACGAAGGAAGGAAAGGCGTTCGCAGCGTCAACGGGAGGTCGGGCGTGGCGCCCGCACAGGAGCAGACGTAGCGCGCCAGGACGGCGGCGTGCTGGTGAATCTTTGCCAGCGGCCAGCCGTGGAGGATTTTATCAATTTGAACGGCGGCTTGCAAGCGCGCGACAATCTGCCGGCCCCAGGCATCGTTTCCCACCCGGGTCACCACCGTCGCCCGCGCTCCCAGCGCGTGGGCGTGATGGGCGAAATTCGCCGGCGCCCCGCCCAGTTGGGGACCCTCCGGCAAAAGATCCCACAGGACTTCACCCAGGCCAACCACGTGAAAAATCATGCGTCAAAATCATTCGAGCGGGGAATCGGGGCCAATCTGTCGTCGCACTGGCCCGAGGGAAAACCTTTCGACTCGGAAACTGGAGTTGGAACCGCGGATGAACGCGGATAGACGCGGATCAAAAGGGTGGCGAAACGAACGAAGCCCTCCAGGCGAGGATGCGGTGCCCATTTTACTCGAGCGGGTTTCGGCAATGGGCCTGGCTGGACGCGGCCAGAAAGCAGTCCGGATCGGTGAACAGTTCGTGGCGAATCTGCGCAAAGACGGCTTCGTTGTGCTGCTGCGGACGGGAGTCGTAAAACCGGCCCATGGGCCGGAGTGGCCGGAGGACCCGGCGCAGGGGCGCGGGCAAAACCCGGCGCGCCCATTGACCCAATCGCCTTCGCCAGCGCCGGGGACCGCTGTCGGTGGCGAATTCGTTGTCCGTGAAGAAGACTCGCGGCCGGGTGGCGGCGCCGAGATGAAAGATCCGTTCGTCATAGACGCCGGCCAGCACCCGATGTCGGTGTCGACCATTCGTGCGACGCAGCGGCAGCCACCTCAGACCCGCCTGCTCCAAACTATATCCCAGACCGACGCCACTTTGGATGATCTGATGATGATGCCGCTGCAGGAACGCCTGCCATTCGGCGGTATCCTCGATTTCCGCGGAGGACGTGAGTCGGGGCCGTGCCTCACGCCAGTAGTCGGCGCGCGCCATCATTCCCGCCAGATTGGGCCGAGCCATCGTGTCGCCTTCGCCCTCTTCCAACACCGCCGCAACGGGCATCTGAGGACTGAGTCGGGCGGCAATGTTTTCCGCCCAATCGTCGGCTACGGGAAACGAATCCACATGCAGGGTGCCCACGTGGGTGCAGTGATCCGCGACCGCGAAATCGAGCAACTGCGTCAGCAATGCGGAATGCTCCACATGCGAAAGCACGCCAGTCGGCGGCGTCAGGGCGTGCAGGCAAACATCGGCGCCCTGGAGGTGGCGATGAAACGCGGTGGGCAATCGCAGCGGCGCGCCGTGGATCACGTACGGAATCCTGGTGTGGCGACGGATCCGTTCGAGGTGAATCTGCAGGAGCCGCTCCGAGTCCTCGTTCACCAGGTAAACCACGGCCAGACCGAGCTTCATAAAGCAGTCGGTCGCCCGGCGGGGAATTGGGCGAAGTAGGCCGCGAAATCCACCCGCTGCGCGTCGAACCCGACATCGTCCAACCGGATCGGCTCATCCCTGAACACGTCGCGCCTGAGGCGCACCGCATCCGCCAGACAACTGGGCAATCCCTCGGGCAGCACGGAGGGATCACAGTCCTCGATCAA
>JAYTHD010000024.1:0-4274 GCA_043732975.1 Verrucomicrobiota bacterium | reverse complement strand
TGCGGTGTTGCCCCTGGGCTATGGCGATGGCTTTCCGCGCGTGCGCAACGAAGGCGCGGCGCTGATCCACGGACGCCGCGCACCGCTGGTGGGTGGCGTTTCCATGGATGCATTGACGGTGGACGTCACCGACATTCCGGCCGCCCGCTTGGGCGATGAAGCCGTGCTGATGGGCCGGCAGGGGGAACTCGAAATCACCGCGCACGATCTCGCGGCGCTCAAGCGCAGTGTCAGCTATGACGTTTTGGTGAACTGGCGCAGCCGGCTGCCGAGGGTTTATGTGCCGACGGGCACTGCATGAAACTGGTCTTTTCGGAAACGCAGCCGGATTACGGACGCTATGCCTTTCCGTATGTGGTTTGGGGTTTTCCGGAACCCGGCGAGACGCCGGCGGATTTTTTCGCCGCGGGCTTCCTGCCTTCGTCGCCCCAATTGGACCGGTTCTATCTGTGTCGCCAGGTCCGTGTGCCGTTGGCGGGCTGGAAACCCACTTCGGAGAACCGTCGCATCCTGCGCAAAGGGGCGGCCATTCGGGTCCGCTTGGTGCCCCGCAGTGAATTCGAGTATTCGAGTGAGCGTCGCGCCGCGTGGCTGGAATTCGCGCACCAGCGCTTCGGTGCCGGCGTGATGCCGGGGGAACGACTCGACCGCTTGATGTCAGCGCCGATCGTCTCGCACGTGCTCGTTTTTGAAGACGGTGCGTCGGGCAGAGAAGTCGGGACGGTGCTGCTCTATCTCGAAGGGTCCCGGGTCGCCAATTACTATTTTGCCTTCTACGACCTGGGGCGTTCCGTCGACAACCTCGGCATGTTCATGATGACCCGGGCGGTGGAGTTTTTTTCCGCCCGTGGCCAGGCCCACCTGCATCTCGGGACCTGCTACGACCAACGGGCGCTTTATAAAATCCAGTTTGCGCCCATCGAGTATTTCACCGGCTGGCGTTGGTCGACCGATCTGGAGGCATTGAAAAGTCTCGTTCGACAGGCCCCGACCACCGGTCACCTGTTGGAAGATCCGATCCATCCCGCGGGGTGCGGTCCGGACAAATCGCTGCTGCCGCGGGAAACGGTCTTCCGGGTGCCGCCCGCTTAAATTCAATTCAACCACGAATGAACTCGAATGAACTCGAATGAGCACGAATAGGGCGGGGATAAAACTGGGATCTTGAGGCGGCGGGTTTCGGTCACAAAAAGTGGGGTCCACCGATTGGGTTCGGCACCGGAAAAACCCGTTACCATTCGTGCAAATTAGTGTTCCTTCGTGGTTCTCCCCTTTTTCAATTGCCGGGAGATGGCTCGGGGCTCTCCGGGTGTTTGGGTGATTGGCTTCGCAATCGCGGACATTTTTGTTTCACATCCGGTGGGCGCCGGAGCTAAACTCCACGCCTTCCACGAATTTTATGCCGTCCCTGCACTCCATGAATCGTTTCATCCTACGCCTCGGTCTTGGCCTCGGCTTGATGGCCGGGTTGTTCCGAGTCGACGCCGCCGATGTTACCCCGCTCGCCGGCACGCAGCCGCTGACGATCCCGGGCGATCTGGCGTCGAATCTGGTGGCCGGGGTGGATCGATTCCTGTTGCGGAAGATCGATGAATCGGTCGGGAAACGTGCGCGTTACTGGCATCGCGATTTCAGTTCCACCGCCGCCTACAACGAGTCGGTGACGACCAATCGCCAGCGCCTCGCCCGGATCCTCGGCATCGGCATGCGGGATGCCCGGGCATCCCATCCGACGCCGGAGTTGCTCGCCACTGTGGACCAACCGGCGTTGATCGGACGCGGCGCCAATTACGAGATCTTCGCGGTGCGCTGGCCGGCATTTGGGGGCGTCTACGGCGAGGGACTTTTGCTGTCGCCGGTGGGACAGACGCCCGTCGCCGACATCATCGCCCTGCCGGATGCGACCCAGACGCCGGAGATGCTTTGCGGGCTGACGGACCAAATCCCGGCCGCGTCCCAATATGCCCGCCGGCTCGCCGAGAGCGGCTGCCGGGTGCTGATCCCCGTCGTGATTGATCGCAGCTACGGGCCGCATCTGGGGCGGGCCCGCCTGACCGCGCGCGAGTTTCTGTATCGTGCCGCCTTTGAACTGGGCCGCCACTTGATCGGCTACGAGGTGCAAAAGGTGCTCGCGGCCGTGGACTGGTATTCCCGGGCTGGCGGGGGCGGTCGACCGATCGGGGTGATCGGCTGGGGCGACGGCGGACTGCTCGCGCTTTATGCGGGTGCGTTGGATCCGCGGATCGGATCGGTCTGTGTCAGTGGCTATTTCAATGATCGCAATCATGTGTGGGAGGAACCGATTGATCGCAATGCCTTCGGATTGCTGGAACAGTTTGGCGACGCGGAATTGGCCAGTCTGGTGGCGCCGCGGAGATTGACCATCGAGGCGGCGCGTGGCCCCGAGGTCATCATCAAAGGGGATGGCGGCGGAGCGCCGAGCCGGTTGGTGACGCCGGTCCTGGGAGATGTCACCCGCGAGATTCAGCGCGCCGAGGACCTGGTGCGGGGGCTTTCCGGAACGGCGCCCATCGAACTGGTCCCCAGCGACGGCGGGACCGGCGCCTTCGGGACGGAGCGCGCGCTGGAGGCTTTCCTGAAAAGCCTGTCCGCCGCGGCGAAACTGGCGCCAGGCGGTACCGCACCGCGCGTCGTGGGTGCGTTGGCGAATCCGGCCGATCGTCAGGTGCGACAATTGGTGGAGATCGATCGTCATACCCAGCGCTTGCTCGCCGAGAGTCCGGAGGTGCGGCGGGAATTCATGAAGGGTCTGGATACGAAGAGTCCGGAGGCTTACGCGAAGAGCAGCGAAAGCTACCGGAATTATTTCGCCGAGGAAGTCGTCGGCCGCTTCGACGAGCCGCTGCTGCCGCCCAATGTCCGGACCCGCCGCGCTTATGAAGGCGGCAAGTGGATCGGCTACGAAGTCGTGCTGGATGTGTTTCCCGACGTCATCGCGTACGGAATCCTGTTGTTGCCGCGGGATCTCCGGCCGGGGGAGCGGCGTCCGGTGGTGGTGTGTCAGCATGGATTGGAAGGCCGGCCGCAGGACATCGTGACGGGCGATCGCGAGGCGTATCACGACTTCGCGGCCCGGCTGGCGGACCGGGGTTTCATCACCTTCGCGCCGCAGAACCTCTACATCTTCACCGACCGCTTCCGCACGCTGCAACGCAAGAGCAACGCCCTGAAGAAAACGCTCTTTTCCACCATCGTCCCGCAGCATCAACAGATCGTGGACTGGCTGGAAACACTGCCGTTTGTGGACCCGCAGCGCATCGGATTTTACGGATTGAGCTACGGCGGAAAATCGGCGATGCGCATTCCGCCGCTGGTGACGAAGTACGCGTTGTCCATCTGCTCGGCGGACTTCAATGAATGGGTGACGAAGAATGCGGCCACGGCCGGGACCATGGGTCGGTACAGTTACGTGTGGGGCGGGGAATATGAGATCTTCGAGTTCGACCTGGGCGGCACCTTCAATTACGCGGAGATGGCGGCGTTGATCGCCCCGCGGCCGTTCATGGTGGAGCGTGGGCATTTCGACGGCGTGGCCCCGGACGAGAGTGTGGCCTGGGAATTCGGCAAGGTGAAGTTCCACTACGCCGCCCGGCTGGGCCTGGGGGATCGCTGTGAAATGGAGACTTTTGTCGGACCCCACACCATCAACGGCAAAGGCACCTTTGAATTCCTCCACAAGCATCTCAAGTGGCCGCGTCCGCAGCCTTGAGGACCGCCACTCCCGCTTGCGTTCGGGTGGATTCAGCGGCTTTGTACCGCAGGTTTTTGGAAACAAATGGGGCGGCTCCGGGTTCTCGTATTGCGGGGCCGGTCCGGGGCGGTTCGTTCGGTGCCAGAATGCCAAAAAGCTTGATCATGAAGTCTCCTTTCTCTCGTACGCGTTTTGTTCACAGTGCGTCCGCCTGGGCGGCGTGGGTGGTGGCCGCGGCGGCGTTCGCTGCGGTTCCGCCAGTGGCCAAGTTGTTGCCCAAGGACACGCTCGCGGTCGTCACGGTTCCCGATTGGGCCGGCACCGCGCTACAAACCGCCGGGAGTCCGTTCGGCAAGTTGTGGACGGACCCGTCGATGCGTCCGTTTCGTGAAAACTTCGAGACCCAGTTTCAGGAGCGGATCCTGGGCAAACTGGAGAAGGACCTGGGCATCAAGGCGGCCGACTACGTGCCGTTGTTGCAAGGACAGTTGACGTTTGCCGTGATCGCCGATGGCTGGGATGGCAGCGACAAGACCCGGGAGCCGCACCTGGTGCTGGTGCT
>JAYTHD010000023.1:0-13227 GCA_043732975.1 Verrucomicrobiota bacterium | reverse complement strand
CCTCCACGTCGCTCTGGGCGAAGGTCCGAATGACCGCACCGTGCAGCATGCGACCCAGCACGCGGGCGGTGTCCTGGATCGGTTCGCCGCGTCCCAGTTGAATGTCGGCCGCATTGAGAAAGATGGCGTCGCCGCCCAATTCACGAATGCCCACCTCAAAACTCACCCGGGTGCGGGTCGACGACTTCGAGAAAATGAGGCCCCAGGTCTGGCCGGTCAGCAAACGCGCGTGGCTGGTGCGCTGCGACTTGAAATGCGCCACGCGATCCAGAATCGCGCGCATCTCCGTGCCGGTTAACATCTCGAGACTCAACAAATGCTTCATAGCCATTATCCCGCCACTGGCGACCTCGTCCAAAGTAAAGGCAAAGGCCCCGCAACGGCGGGGCCGGAAAGACTACCCATACAACACAAAATCGGCCCCTGTCACGCAGGATTTTCCAAGGGACAACGGCGGCACCGGGCCAGCCGGCACCCCGAGCCGAACCCGGGCGAGCGGAAGAATTCTCCGGCACGACACCGCGTTGCCCGTATCAACCCACCCGGAGGGAAAGCCGCTCCACCTTGTCCTTGCCGACGCTGAGCTGGATCTTTTCCAGCATGTCGTCATACCGGTACCGAACCAACTCCGAGAGCCACGCGTTGCTATCCACGTTGATGAACAAGGTGCCGCGCCGCAGTCCCACGGGCTGGGCGTGAGCGGTGATCGTCTGATCCAAAACCCGATCCCAGAGTTGGAGGATTTGGGATTCGGCGAGCCGCTGGTCGAGGTTGAGCCGGTTCAATACCAGAGGCATCAACTCACTGGCGGGCCGGGAGGTATCCTTCCAGGGAGCCTCCAGGCCGCCGACATCCAGACGATGCCATTCCTTGAGGACCTGTCGACGGCCCCGCTGGAAGCGCCGTGCCTGCTGCGCCTGCTCGCCGGCAATGGTAAGCGGCGCCGAAGAGGGGGGCGGCGCGGAACGGGCGTAGGGACGAGCGGGCGCCCGCTCGATTGAGCGAGGAGGAGCCGGCGGCGGCGGCGGCGGCGTTGCCGGGGTGGGCAAGAATTCCGGCCGGACGGCAGGTTTTCTGCGGCGCAAATCCACTGGCATGGAGTCACCCTGCCGGGTGCCATCTCTGAATCAAGCCGACAATCCAAAAAGTTGTTCGCCCACCCCCCGGATCGTTGCCAGTATCCACCATCATGCCTTGGCGTCGTTTCTTTTTATCATGCGTGGGATTGCTGGCCATCACCGCAGCGGTGGGCGCGGCGGAGTTCAAATTGAACAACGGAGGTGTCATCTCCGGCGAGCTCACCTTTGCGGATCCGAACGGGATCGTCGTCAAGCAGGAGGACGGTTCCTACGCGCGGTCGGCCTGGTTGAAGTTGTCGGATGAGACGCTGGAGTCCTTGAAGGATCATCCCAAGGCGAAGAAATTTGTCGAACCCCTGATCCTGCCCCCGGCGGAGGAAGCCGCGGCCAAGAAGGTGAAGTCAGAGATCAAGCTGACCGCTCCCTCCCTTCCCGCCCCGGTGGAGGTGCGCAAAGGCTGGCTCACCGCGCTGACCTCGCCTCCCGGTTTGTTTTTCATCGGCCTCCTGTATCTGGCCAACCTCTATGCGGCCTTCGAGGTCTCCCGCTTCAAGTGGCGCCCGGCCGCCCTGGTTTGCGGTTTGGCCGCGGTGGTTCCCGTTCTGGGCCCGATTATCTTTCTGATCCTGCCGCGGTATGTTCCGCCGGTGGTGGAAGACGCCACCAAGGCAGCCTCCGCCGAGATGAAGCTCGCGGTCGCGGATTCGGGGCCGTCGCTGGTCAAGCAGATGGGCATGGGCCGTGCGGGCGCGAACTCTCCCGACGAAGCGTCGAACGATGGACCCCGCTCTTTCACGCGCGCCACGCACACCTTCAATCGGAGGTTCCTCGAGACCCAACTTGCGAATTTTCTCAAGCCGCAGGTCGGCGGTGCCGACGCCGGGATGGTTCTGGAGGTCGTCTACGGCCGCGGCACCGCGGTATGTCAGCGGGTTTCCCGCCTGACGACGAACGACATCGTCTTCCTGGATGCGGCCGGAAAGGAGGTTCCGGTGGACTACATGGACCTGAAGGAGATTCACGTCCGTCCGGCCTAGTCTTCGAAGGGAGTCCTCATGCGTTATCGCGCGATTCTGCTTTTCGGCGCCCCGGGCGCGGGAAAAGGCACGCAGGGAAAAATTCTCGGGCAAATCCCCAATTTCATCCACTTCTCGTGCGGCGACGCCTTCCGCTCTCTGCGTGTGGACTCCCCCCTGGGCCGGGCTTTTGTTGATTACGCGGGCAAGGGAAACCTGGTTCCCGACGAACAGACCATCGAGTTGTGGAAGCAATCGGTCGACGGTCTCGCGGGCACCGGGCGTTTCCATCCGGAGGCGGACACGCTCCTGCTCGACGGCATTCCGCGAAATCCCAATCAGGCGCGGCTCATGGACGACCTGATCGAGGTGAAGGCCATCTTCAATCTGTTCTGCCCGGTGGTGGACAAATTGATCAGTCGGATCCAGCGCCGGGCGCTGAAGGAAAACCGGCTGGATGACGCCAATGTGGACGTCATCCGCACCCGCCTCGAAACCTACAAACGGGAAACCCGCGCGGTGCTCAATTGTTATCCGGACAATATCATTCACCAGATCGATTCAACGCAGGAGCCCATGCGGGTGCTGCTCGAAATCCTCAAGGTGATCGCCCGTCTGCCCAAGCCCGCCGTCAGTGACGGGTCCACGGTCTTCTCCCATCCGGCACCCCACCCCTGACCGGAAGACCGCGCCTGCGATCGATTCCCGCCGGGGGATCGGGCCGGCCTTCCCATTCACTCCTGGCATTCCTGCGGAATCCCCAGCAGTGGCAGCAGTTCGGTCAGAGTCTGGACTGTGGCATCCGCTTCCGCCCGCTCGGTCGCGGACTTTTGCAGCCAGCAGGTCGAAAAACCAAGGCCCCGGGCGCCCGCGATGTCCTTTTCCGGGTGATCACCGACGAACAACAGTTCCTCCGGCGACAAGCCCATCGCGGAACTGGCGTGACGAAACGTCAGCGGATCCGGCTTGTCCCGGCCAATCTCACCGGAGACGAAGAGGCGATCCTCGCCGATGAACTCTTCCAGTCGCGCCGCAACATATTTGGCCCGCTGGAAGCCCAGGCTGCCATTGGTCAAAATCGACAGGCTCAAGGGCGTCCGCGTCAAATGGCCCAGCACCGCCTGGGTCTCCTCGGCCTCGATGTACTGGGGAAACTCCCGTTGATACCGCGCCCACAGCAGTTCGGGCGTCGCCTCCGGCACCGGATACCGTGACTTCAGAAAGGTGAAAAAAGGCACCCGCGGGGAATGTCCCCGGGCATCCTGTTGATCAATCTCCAGCCAGTCGGCGGCCGGCAAAGGTCCCCACCAGCGCTCAAAAAGACGCACCAGAGCCGAATGGCGATCGTAAAGGGTGTCGTCGAGATCGAAGACAATGCCCCGGCAATGGGCAAACGGCGACGTGGCAGGGCTCCGGTTCACGGCTTGGGCGCCATCAATTCGAGGACCCGGAGCCGCGCGGCGTCCAAGCGCTGCACCAAGGCCTGCGCCATGCCCCGCACCAGCAGATAGCCCAAGGCGGGGTCGGATTCACAGGCCTCACGCAGACGGGAGCCGGAGAAACAGACGGCATCGACCGGCTCAAGGGTGCGGGCGTCAAAGTGCCAGACGTGAGGCGGCAACAACCAGGACCAGCCTGCCAGGTCGCCCGGACCCAGCACCTGCAAAGGGATGCGTCGCCCGTCCGGCCCGTGCGTCTCGACGCAGATTCGCCCCGCACGAATCACGTAGAACCGATCCGCGGGCTCACCCTCGCTAAAGATCTCCACACCGCCCTCGAGGCGCACATGCATGGCGAAGGCACTGATCAGGGAAAGTGAATCGAGGGTGAAATCCCGGAAGAACGGGAGTTCCGACAACATTTGAGGAGACGGTTCCATCGCGGTGCAGGTATTGATTTCAACGAGCGACAATCTCCCGATCCCATCCCGAAACCCCAGTGCGGAAACCGGACACCGACGCCGCGTTCAAGGTGACCCAATTCAATATCGGCACAATGATGGATCCGTGGTTTCACCTCCACCCACACCGGAGCGAGGGGTGCGCCGGGACAAATTCCGACCCGAGAATTTCCTGACGCCGTGTTCCGGGTGAGGCACAGTGCCGGCGTGGAGACCGCGAAGCGTTTGAACGAAAAGGCGACCAATCCGATGGTCCTGGCCTGGGTCGAGGAGCAAATCCGGCTATGCCAACCCGACCGCATCGTCTGGTGTGATGGTTCCGAGGCCGAGAAGCTGGCGCTGCAGGAGGAGGCCGTCGCTGCCGGGGTGCTGATCCGCCTGAATCAGAAAATTCTACCCGGCTGCTTCTATCACCGCTCCCACCCGAACGACGTGGCCCGGGTGGAGCACGCCACCTACATCTGCACCCCTCAGGAGGAAGAAGCTGGGCCGACGAACAATTGGGCGGAGCCCAAGGCCATGTATGCGCGCCTCCGGCAACTGGCCCAGGGCGCCATGCGCGGACGGACCCTCTACGTGGTTCCTTATCTCATGGGTCCGGCCGGATCGCCGATGACCAAAGTGGGGATCGAACTCACCGACTCGGTCTACGTCGTGCTCAACATGCGCATCATGACCCGCATGGGCGCGGTCGCCTGGCAACATCTGGGCGATAGCGGCGACTTCAGCCGGGGGCTTCATTGCCTCCTGGATGTGCATCCGGATCGCCGTTACATTTGCCATTTTCCACAGGACAACACGGTGATCTCGGTCGGCTCCGGCTATGGCGGCAACGCGTTGTTGGGCAAGAAGTGCCTCGCCCTGCGGCTCGGATCCTATCTCGGACGCAGCGAAGGCTGGATGGCGGAGCACATGTTGCTGCTGTCGGTCGAAGCGCCGGACGGCCGCAAATCCTATGTCGCCGCCGCCTTTCCTAGTCAATGCGGCAAGACGAATTTCGCCATGATGGTTCCGCCCGAGCGCTTCGCCGGTTGGCGGATTTCGACGGTCGGCGATGATATCGCGTGGATGCGCCCCGGACCCGATGGACGTCTCTGGGCGATCAATCCCGAGGCCGGCTATTTCGGGGTCGCCCCCGGGACCAATTCGCGAACCAATCCCAATGCCGCCCAGTTGATCCGGCACGACACCCTTTTCACCAACGTGGCTTTGAAGCCCGATGGCACCGTGTGGTGGGAAGGGCACGACGATCCGCCGCCGGCGGAATGTCTCGACTGGCAGGGGCGTCCATGGACTCCGGCGTCGACCGAAAAGGCGGCCCATCCCAACTCGCGGTTCACGTCGCCCATGAGCAACAATCCGATGCTCGCGCCCGAGGCCGGTGATCCACGCGGCGTGCCGCTGGATGCCATCATTTTCGGGGGGCGTCGGGCGACGACGGTGCCGCTGGTGTTCGAGGCGTTCAACTGGAGCCATGGTGTTTTCCTCGGTGCGACCATGGGCAGCGAAACCACCGCCGCAGCGAGTGGCGCCGTGGGACAGGTCCGCCGCGATCCCATGGCGATGTTGCCCTTCTGCGGATATAATATGGGGCGTTATTTCCGGCATTGGCTGGACATGCGAAAACGCATTCAATTTCCGCCGCGGGTTTTTCATGTGAACTGGTTCCGGCGCGATGCCGCCGGCAAGTTTCTCTGGCCCGGCTATGGCGAGAACATGCGGGTGCTCAAATGGATCCTGGATCGCTGTCAAGGTCGCGCCGGGGCCAATGAGGCGGCATTGGGTTGGGTGCCCCGGTGGGAGGATTTCGACAGCGATGGCCTGCCGGATTTCGACCGGGCCCGCTTCGACGCCTTGCAGGAGATGAATCCTGAAGAATGGCGGCGCGACATTCTCTCGCACGACGAATTGTTCATGCGGCTATATCAATATCTGCCGAAGGAAATGATCTTCCAGCGTGAATTGCTCGTGGCCCGCCTATGATAACCCGGATGACCCAGCGGATGTGGGAGGCTCGGCTGGCGACCCTCTACTGGGGAATCCTCTTCCTCTGGCTGGGTGCCGCCCTGGCGGTGTCCTTTGTCGCCATTCCTGTCGTCTTCAGCCCGGCCGTCAAGTCGGCCTTGCCCGCCCAGGCAGTCGGCTTGGTTGCCCAAGGCATTTTGGGAAGATTTTTCTGGGTGCAACTGGGCCTCGCGGCCGTGGCGCTTTTCTTTCGCTGGGAGACGCAGGAACGCTGGACGCGCGGCGAACGACTCGCCTGGGTCGTGCTCGTGGCCGGATCGATTCTGGCGGTCACGTGGATCCATCCGAAATTGCGGACACTCTACCTGACCAAATACGACCTCGGGCAACCGGCCGCCGTTCGCGAACAAGCCACCGCGGAATTTGGTCACTGGCACGGTGCTTCCCAAGCCGGTAATCTGCTGATGCTGCTGACCTTGGGCGGATTGGCCGGCACCCGGGGCTGGAAACGCCTGTCGGGAGGCTACTGAATTCCGCCACGGCCTCGGATTCCGCAGTCAACCTGGAAACCGAAGTTCGATCCGCAGATTTCCGGAGATTATTAGGAAAATTCCAACCAAGCACACCTGGCCCGTTGGTTCTCTGCGTTCATCGGCGTTCATCGGCGATTCCTCACCCCGGATTCAACATTGCGGTTGAAGTCGCCGTTTTTCCCAGCGAAATAGAGGGACCATGATTCCCCGTCCCACCGATCCATCGGCAGTATCCCGTCCGCCGCGGTCCTCCGCGACCCTTCTCGAATGGTTCACCCGTCCGGTGACACTCGGCTTGCTGGCCGGTGTTGCCTGGCTTGGCGGCACGCTCCCCAATGCTCGCGCCGCCGAACAGTATCCTTTGACCGCGGAATCGCAGGCGCGGAAACCGGGTGTTCCCCAGGGAAAGGTTCACGCGTTCGCCCTGAGCAATTCCGTGGTCTATCCCAACGCCGCACGCGATGGCTGGGTCTATATTCCGTCCCAATATGACGGCACCAAACCGGCAGCCTTGATGGTCTTCCTGGATGGACATGCCTACGTCGACGAAAAGGGCCAACAGCGCGTGCCGATTGTGTTCGACAATCTCATCGCGGCCGGCGAGATGCCCGTGACCATCGGTGTGTTCCTGAATCCCGGACATATCGGTGGCGATGCCCCTCCGGCCGGGGGCTGGGGCAATCGCAGTAACCGGAGTTTTGAGTACGATTCCCTGGGCGATCTCTACGTAAAGTTTCTGCTTCAGGAAGCGTTGCCGTATGTGACCCGGCAGTACTCGCTCAATCTTTCCAACGATCCCTCCCAACGCGCCCTCTGCGGGATGAGCAGTGGCGGCATTTGCGCGTTCACGGCCGCGTGGGAGCGGCCGGATCAATTCGGCCGGGTGCTGAGCCAGATCGGCAGCTTCGTGAATATCCGCGGCGGGCACGCCTATCCGGCGTTGATTCGCAAGACCGAGCGAAAGCCCCTGCGCGTCTTTCTGCAGGACGGACGGAATGATCTCAACAACCTCCACGGCGATTGGCCGCTGGCGAATCAAACCATGGCCAGCGCACTTGCGTTCGCGGGCTACGATTTCAAATTCGTGTTCGGTGACGGTTCCCACAGCGGCCAGCACGGCGGTGCCATCCTGCCCGAGTCCTTGCGCTGGTTGTGGCGTCCCACCAGCGTGGCGCCCGCACCCAGCACCAACAATTGGAAGGGCGATGAAGCCCTCAACAAGGTCCTGCCGGGCGGAGGACAGCCCGGGGACTGGCAACTGGTCGGCGAGGGCTACGGTTTCACCGATGGCGCCGCCGGCGATGCCGAGGGGAATTTCTGGTTCAGCGACCTCGGCAAGTCCGAACTGTGGCGCGTGCCGCCCGGCGGTGCCCCGGAGAAGTGGCTCACCGGCGGCCCCAAGATCAGCGGCATGAAATGGGGCGGCGACGGCAAATTGTATGCGGCGACTCAGGGCGGTCCCGGTGATGCCAAGCAACGCATCGTCGTGATCGATCCCGCCACCAAGGAAGTCGAGACGGTCGCCTCGGGAGTGAAACCCAATGACCTGGTCGTGACCAAATCGGGTTGGATCTATTTCACGGATACTGGCGCCGGCCAGGTGGTCATGGTTCCCACCAGCGCACGCAACCTCGGCGGACCCCGCCCGGTCGCCGGTGGCATCAATGCCCCGAACGGCATCGCTCTCAGCCCGGATCAAAAACAGCTCGTGGTGTCGGAATACCGGGGAACCAACGTGTGGTCGTTCTTGATCGGTGCCGACGGCGCCTTGTTTGGTGGCGAGCGCTACATGACGCTGGTCGTTCCTCCGGGCAAAACGGAGAGTGCCGGCGATGGTTCGACGACGGATGCCGATGGCCGCGCCTACGTGACGTCCACGGCCGGCATCCAGATGTTCGATTGGACCGGGCGCCTCGGTGGCGTGATTGCCAAGCCGCGTCCGGATACCACGCCGGTGAGTTGTGCGTTTGGCGGACCCGGTCGCCACGACCTCTTCGTCTGCGACAAGGATCGCGTCTGGCGTCGACGAACGCTGGTGTCCGGCAATCCCTGAATTCAAAGGGATTGAGATCCGATCGCACCCGAACCGCGGGCACTTCGCCGTCGGGTGAGATCGCCGGGGAACGTGCTGAAGTTTACTTCGCACGAAAACGGGCTGGTCCTGGTTGACCCTTCGAGGAGCCGCGCCTAGAAGGTTCCGCATTCACATGAACAGGAAAATTCGTTACGGAATGGTCGGGGGCGGTCGTGGAGCATTCATTGGTGCTGTGCATCGGATTGCCGCCGCCATCGATCAGCAAATCGAGCTGGTCTGCGGTGCCTTTTCTTCGGACCCGGAGAAGTCCAAAGCCTCCGGCGCCGATCTCTTTCTGCCGCCGAACCGCTGTTACGGCAGTTACGCCGAGATGATCACCGCCGAGGCCGCCCTGCCGGCCGATCAGCGGATGGACTTCGTGGCCATCGTGACGCCGAATCATATGCATTTTCCCCCGGCGAAGATGGCGCTGGAACACGGCTTCCATGTGCTCAGTGACAAGCCGGCCACGTTCAATCTCGCCGAAGCCAAGGAGCTGCAAAAGCTCGTCAAAAAAACCGGCCTGCTTTACGGCCTGACCCACAATTATACCGGTTACCCGCTGATCAAGGAGGCCCGCGAGTTGGTGGCCACCGGCAAGCTGGGCAAGATTCGCAAGGTCGTCGTCGAGTATCCCCAGGGCTGGCTTGCCACGCGGATTGAGGAATCGGGGCAGAAACAGGCCGCCTGGCGCACCGATCCCAAGCGGTCCGGCGCGGCGGGTTGCATCGGGGATATCGGCACGCACGCCGAGAACCTGGCGGAATATGTCACCGGGTTGTCGATCTCCGAACTGGCCGCCGACCTCACCACCTTCGTCAAAGGCCGCAAACTTGATGATGACGGCAACGTGTTGTTGCGCTTCAAGGGAGGCGCCAAGGGCGTCCTGCACACTTCCCAGATCAGCGTGGGCGAGGAGAACAATCTCAACCTCCGCGTCTACGGCGAAAAGGGCGGGCTGGAGTGGCACCAGAAGGAACCCAATACCCTGCTGCTCAAGTGGGCCGATCAACCCATGCAGGTCTACCGGACCGCGAATGGCTATCTGGGCGCCGCCGCCCGCGCCGCCGGCCGCACGCCACCGGCGCATCCGGAAGGTTATCTCGAGGCGTTCGCCAACATTTACAAACACTTCGCCCAGGCCATCCGTGCCCGGCACGAAGGAAGCAAACTCGTCAGGGAGGACCCCGCCAACGATTTCCCGAGAATCGACGATGGCGTCCGCGGCATGGCCTTCATCGAAGCCGTGGTGAAATCCTCCAAGGCCAACTCCGCCTGGACGAAACTCGACGTCTGACGGACCTCACCCCGTCGTTCGCCAGCCAACACCCGAAGTCAACCCTTCGGGCGTTTTTGCTTTGCACTCAGGACTGGGGTCGGGTGCCCGCGCCGCCTGCCAAAGCACCCGGGCGAAAGGGGAAAAGGCAATGGGGTCAAACATTGATTATTGACATTTTGCCATCAGTCGACGGGTGAACACCGCCAGTTCCGAGCCTTCCTCCGCCCGGCGCCAGAAACGACGAATCCCCTGCGCCGCCGCCGCATACTTCAAACCTGGCACCTCCCGCACCACCTCCACCCATCGCCAACCGAGATGCCGCGTCGCCACCGCCATCGTCCCGTCCCAAATCCTGGCGGCTATCCATCGGCACAAACGCGTGAATCTCCGTTCCAAAACGGCCCGGCAACTCGGTCACACGTCCGAGTAATCGTCGTCGATCCTCATTTGTCCGGCAGATCACCTCCCCGCCATTGCCCCGGCTCATCAAAGTCTACCAGCCATCGCTGCACCTGAATTCTCAATCCTCGCGCCACGCCAACACGATCCCCCAGTTGAACTCAAATGTCGATTGTCTATGTTGGACCCCATTGCCTCTTCCTTTGGGATTCCGCGCTTGTATCCAAGGGTTTGTTCTCCGGCATCCGCACCGGGATGGGACCCTGGAGTTTTAGGGGGCGTTCACGGTTGCTTTTCTGAGGGAAGCAATTGGCGGTCGAACCAATCGGCCATTTTCATGACCTCTTCCGGCAGCGTCAGCCATGGATGACCGCCGCCGGGTTTGATCACCAATTCTGCCGACCCGCCGGCTTGGTTGATCGCGGCGACGAGCTTTTGCGAGTGCGACAACGGTACCGTGGGATCGGCGTCGCCGTGAAAAATGAGGAAGGGGACTTCGGGTTTGGTGATCACCCGATGCACGGGCGAAACCGTTTTGGCCATCGCCGTGATTTCCTCCGGCGAGCGCCCGCTGCCACCGCCCAGAAACAGCATCGGCACGATCAATTTGGGATCCGCGGGCTTGCCGTTATCCCACTCCACCAAATCGGTGGGCGGAAAGAAGACCGCGATGGCTTTCACCCGCGTGTCGAGTCGCTGCGCCGGAAGTTTGGCGTCCGGCTTGCCTGACTCCGCGGTCAGGGCGGCCAGCGACGCCAGATGTCCGCCGGCGGAGGCACCCGTCAGTCCGAGGCGGGCCGGGTCGATGCGATACTCGGCGGCGTGTTCCTTGATGAAGCGGATTCCAGTTTTCACATTCTGATCCATTTCCGCTAGGGTGTAGCGGGATTTGGAACCCGGACGTACGGCAAAAACCGTATAACCGCGAGCGCAAAGAATGTGGTAGATCCGGGCGAGGGTGTGATCCCGGATCTTGTTACGATCCGAACTCCACGCCCCGCTGACCACGTCCACCAGAGCGAGTCCGTTGGTACCCTGAATAGGCGTGAACACATCCATCAACAAGCCTGTGCCGTGAACCTCGCCGTAGACGACGTCCTTCGTCTGCCGATACGGCAGGGGATCCTCAGCGTGGAGCGTCAGCCCCAGGAGGGCGATGACTTTGAGCAGGCTGATCCAGTGACCCGGGGAGTTTTTCACGGCTCCTTGTTTGGCGCGCCGACGGGATTTTGTCCAGTCGTGGCGAACGCTCACCAAAGATTTACACGACTGCATTAGTATCCGGGACAACGATCATGCAGCGGCTTGCGCCCGAATGGCCGATCGAGCTTCCCCGATGATTTCCGGCAGACGATCCAAACGTCCCTTTTGACCCAGAGTGTCAAACTCAGCGTCGACCTCAGCCACGACTTGATCGAGTTCGAGCTGGAGCGCGACTCGGGGCAAGATGGCGAGGGATTTCGCCTACCACTTCACTCACCGGCCGACAGGCCACAGTCCCCTGATTAATTTCCTGGGAGCGCCGGTCGAGGACGTCGTTCCAGGTGGTCTCCGCATCCGCATCCACATCTGCACCTTGGTCGAGACTGGCAAGGAGTTCGCGCGCCAGATACGCCCGGTCTTGATGCGAAAGCGCCAATACCTCCGCCGTTTTATCCGCAGCGATGCTCATCGGGACTGAGTATTGCGGACCCGGTTCACAAAGGTTCGCCGCCTTCATTTAGGATCTTGAGGTAGGCGTCGTAGACGAAGACGCGATTGCGCCGTTGGCCGGTGAGTTCGCGGGCGATGCCGGCGGTGATCAGATTTTGCATTGCCTTGGAGCGGTGGGAAAGGTCATGGCGCTGGTGTGACAGAGTTGCTTGAGGCTGAGCACGGGGCGATGGCGCAGAGCGGCGAGGACGCGCAAGGCATTGGCGGCACCGCGTCCGATCGGTTGGGTGCGACGGGTGTCGTCGTCGAACAGGGTGACCAGCCGGCGCGCGGTTTGCACCGCACCAAACGCTGTTTGTTCCACGCCTTCGAGGAAAAAATCCACCCAGGCCTCCCAGTCGCCCTGGGAGCGGACGCGGTCGAGGAGGTCGTAATACACCGGGCGATGCTGTTTGAGATAAAGACTGAGGTATAGCAGCGGCTGCCCGAGCAGCCCGCCGTGATGGAGCAACAAGGATATCAGCAGGCGACCCAGGCGGCCATTGCCATCGAGGAACGGATGTTTCCAAGCAGGAGGTCGGACAGGGAGGATTGAGTGCCCTCGATTTGGGAGGACAGCACCGCTTCCCGGCGGACATAGGCATAAAGGAAGAGCTGCGGATCGGGCAGGAGGGCGCTGACGCTGTCCAAGCGCCCAATGGCGTGGGTGGCCCTTTCCAGGAGGCGCTGCCGAGGTCCCGAGAGATCCAACGCTGGCACGGGCGGCAACGGGCGCGGAATAAAGGCGCGCACGGTCTCGCCCCCCACCGCGGTGGTGTGGTAGGTCCCGGATTGGGGGCGATTCATGGAACGAAGTTTGAATAAGGCGCGAGCTTATTCAAGTTTTGCGCTCCATTCTTTAACTAAACCCCATACCCATACCTTTCCGATCCCCGTCCACCCGTGGAGCGGGGTCAGCAATTTCCTGCGTCCGCTAGAAATGCAATGGGGTCAAACATTGATTATTTGACATTTCCCGTTCAGACGATGAATGAACGCCGCCAATTCTGTGCCTGCCTCTGCCCGGCGCCAGAAACGACGAATCCCCCGCGTCGCCACCGCATAATTCAACCCTCGCACCTCTCACACCACCACCACCACTCATCGCCAACCGGCGCGGGCATTACGTTTCCTCCGGGATGTAACGCTGGCTTTCAGCCCAATGCCACTAGGATTTTGGAATGAACCCAGGGAGCGCTGGCATCCTGCCCAATGCCACTAACTTTTGGTTGGGATATTTTTCAAGGATTTCACCGATTGCCGATGGTCCCCGATTAAGGCCGGGCCCAT
>JAYTHD010000022.1:0-2690 GCA_043732975.1 Verrucomicrobiota bacterium | reverse complement strand
CACTGATCAACACCCCGCGTCCCCACGGCAGGACGGCATTCGGAAAGTTGACGTCGCGCAGGAATTCCGTGGCGCGGTCGTAGGTGCCGTCGCCATCCGTGTCCTGGAGAAATTTGATGACCCCGCCCGGCTTCCCGTGGCCGTCCATCCCCGAAGGGTAATCCCGCAACTCGGCCACCCATCACCGACCATCGGCGCCCCAATCGAAGGCCACGGGATCCTGCACCAGCGGCTCACTGGCGACCAATTCCACGTGGAATCCTGCTCGCACCCGGAAACTTGCGAGCGCCTCCACCGGTGATTTGGGCAACGTGGCGGCGCCCCGCATCAAGTCGTCAAACGACCGGCGATCCACCAGGTTGGGCAATTCCGCGGTGTCCTCATTTTGCACCCACAGGTGCTGCGAATGAATCCAAGCGCCATTGTTCCGGTGCGACCCGGCGCGGACAATCGGCGGAATTTCCTCGGCGGGCGTGGGCGCCTGGGTGGCCGTCGAACCCACCGGCTGGGCGCGGCTGCCGGCGGTGACTTTCCGCGTCCAGCCCCGGCCCCAGCCGAGAAAGGGCTCGGGTACATAGAGCCAGAGCGCGAACTGAGTCTCGTTGGAGAACAGGACATCCTCGTGCCCGTCGCCGTTGACGTCCGCGAAACGCAGACCGTTGTCCTCGCCCAGCGCATTGACGATCGCCACCCCGGGCGGAAGCATCGTGGACGACAATTCCCAAGTCTGCGCCCCGACGTTCCACCGGAAAATGGCGTTCTGTCGGTCATTGGAAACCAGGACCTCGCAGACGCCATCGCCGTCCACATCGCGCAACCGGACGCCTTGATCGACACCATTTCGACGCGTGAAGAGCGGCTGGCCGGCCAATTCCAATCCGCGCAGCAATTCCGGCGCCGCCACCCAGCCCTCGCCGTCGAAACTCCAGGCGCCGACGGTGCTCTCGTTGCGCACCAGCGCCATGGCACGGCCACCCGGGTTCACGACACCAAAACGAACGCCGCTCTCCCGCGAAACACCCGCTTGGGTTTCCACCAGCACGGTGGGAAACGCCGACTCCTGCCATTCGCGGCGGTCCGGCCGCCACCGTCGTGTCCGTTGCAGGGCGGCGTTGCCAATGACGACGTCGAGGAATCCATCGCCATCCAGATCGAGCAGTCGGACGCCGTTGTCGGAACCGTCCGTCGCCCGCAGCGGTTGTCCGGCGGAGAGGTTCCGTGTGAGACGCTCATGGGCTTCACGGTAGTTCAGGAACTTCACGCGCGAACCATATTGGGCCACGGCGTAATCGATGAACGACACCAATTGCCCGCTGGTACTCCACCCGTGCGGGTGAAAGACGAAATTGAAATTTCCCTGCTTTTGAACCACGGCATCCAGACCTGACTTCCAATCCGCCAGCAGAGTCGCATTGGTCTTCCCCAGGATGTTCTGCGCCTCCCAATCGCTCGGCGCCATGCAGGCAAATTCCCAGCAGGTTTTGCCGATCACCCAGGGGTATGGATAGTTTTCCACCGTGGTGACAAAACTCGGGAATGGCACGTACTTGGTGAACTTCCCGCGGCCGTCGGCATCGGTCACCAGCGCGGTGGGCAAGGCCGGATCATTGGTCGTCATCAGCATCACCACCGAGGAATCCATATGCAGGAATTGCCCGGCCGGATTCGTCTGCGCAAACAGCTCGGCGTAGACCCGTGGACTGGGGCTGTTGATGGAATCGCAACAGGGCGTGCGAAACGCGACGGGGGTGTTGCCGGGGACGTGGTTCAGCAAATCCACGCCGCCGTGGAAGGTTTTTTCCGCCGCGGTAAAATCGCGCTTCGAGAGAATCGGGCAGGGATGACTGAGCGTGTGCACTTCCAGGGAGACCCCTTCCCGAAGCCAAAGCGCGAGTTGGGGATCGTCCGGCGTCACCGCAGTGCAAAAGATGCTGAGGGCGGCGCGTCCATCGATGCCCTTGAGCCGGTCCAGAATTGGCCGTAGGAATTGCTCATACTTGGCGCTCTGGCTCATGTCATCGATGCCCAGCGTGACCACGACATCGACCCCGGGTTCGCCGATCCACTGCGGCGTGGTGAGCTTGGGGAAATGCACACCGACGGCGAAGGGATCGGTTCCGTCGAGGTACGTGAGTCGATTGGCATCGGCGGAGCGAAGTTCACCGGCGAGCCCCAGCAGAACACCCCACGCAATCAGCAGATGACAACGGAAAGACATGAGGGAAAGCGTTAGGTCCGTATCGCCGATTTCTGAAGGGGTTTTTGGCCGGCGAAATTGATGCGCCGGGCGCTGGTGATGGCCCCTCCTGATGCCCCCGGGTTTTCGAGCGCGGGGACGGATCCTGCGGCGGGACCGCTTTTCTGATGGGGCGATCATCGATCCGTCATTTTCATTACCGCGGGTTTTTGGGATGGACGACGCCATCGGGGGGATAATTTTCCGCGTCAGCGCCGGTTCAGGATTCCGCAACGAAACATTGTTCCATTAGAAAGGCAGGCACCTCATGAGTGGCGTTCGAGTTTTGGTAGGGAGCATCCGTGGGAATTCAAGCGGGTGTGGCATCTGGAACCGTCCCTCACCGATCCGGACACGGTCCTCGCCGGAATCGAGGACGCGGCCATCTTTCGCTCCGTGGATGGCGGGCAGAATTGGGCGGAACTCCCCGGCCTGCGAAACCACGGGAAGGGGC
>JAYTHD010000021.1:0-5595 GCA_043732975.1 Verrucomicrobiota bacterium | reverse complement strand
CGAGTAACGCGCGCCCGGTCGTTCGCGTCCCGACAGCCCGCGAGGCCGACGCCGATGGCGCGAACCTGCGGATGCCGCGCGGCCAGGAGACGAAACAGCGCCAGCAATTCGACATCGGAAACCAGCCGAAGATTGCAGGGACCGATTTCGTGACGTTCCACCCATTGCCCCGCTGCGTCCGCCAGCAACGCCACGGTCCGCGTGCCGCCGCCTTCGACGCCCAAAAACAAATCTGCCATTCACCGACTAGTACTCGATGCGCACCCGATGGAAACGATGATCGTCGCTCGATTTATCCTTCACGCCCATCCGTCCCCCCGTGCCCGCCAGCCGCGCCAGGGTTTCCCAGGTGGGCGGAATCGCCCGGGTGAATTCCACCACATTCGTGCGCCCCGGGACGCTGTCCCACTCAATGCGCGCGCCGGGAAACAACGGCACGACGGACACGTTCAGCAGGGTGATATCCAGATAAACCAGCGACTCCACCTGTTGCTCGACATCGAAGGTGGGATCAAAGGTCAACACCGGAAATTGCGCGGTGCCATAAAGGTATCCGGGAAGATCGACATCTCGAATCGTGATGAGTGCGTTGGTGGCCCGACGGACCTCATGCAGCACCTGGAATTTGTTCAACGCCTGCAACACTTCCAACCCGCCCCGCACCCGGCCGAAAACCGGATATCCGCCCTGATTTTGCGTGAAGAAGGCGCCCTGGGAATCGGTGAGACTGAAAAAGAATTCGGAGGTCAGCGGGACGTTGGTGTTGCTGACGCCGCCGAGCGACAACGTGCCCATGAGATTGGTCAGGATACCACCCATCCGGGTTTCATTGGTGATCGCGTTAAAATGCGGGATTGGGGTGTAATTGGCGGCGTCCGTCTGCCGATTGATTCCCGCGTAACAGCCGCCCGCCACCAGCAGGTTCGGCACCAGACGGTGAATGAAGGTGCCCTCGTAGCGGCCGCTCTCGACGTAGTGGATGAAATTGGACACCGTCACCGGCCGCTGGTCCTTCAATAGCTCCACTTCGATGGTGCCAAAAACGGTGCGGAACTGGGCGAGAGGATTGGCCGGTGCCATGGCGATGGCCGAAAACAGGCCTGCCAATAGTTGTCCGAGGGAACGCCACATGCTGACACATTCCATGTCCACGGACGGACGGCAAGGGCCGAAAGCGGACTCGACCAGGCCCCATTAACCCGCCTTTTTAGCCTCATGCCTGCTCTGGATCTCTCCCGTCTGCGCGTCCGCCCTCTGGCGGAACGCCGGACCCTGTCGCGTCTGGCGGACAAGCTCATCCCCCTGACCGCGCCGTTGCCCGCCGTCCACGACTTCACCCTCCGCGCCGCGACCGAAGCCGCGGAAAGAATTCGGCGCGCCCGCAAAAAAGGTTCCGCCGTGATTCTCATGTATGGGGCGCACCTCATCCGCAACGGCGCCCAACCGTTTCTCATCGATCTGCTCGAACGCGGTCTCATCACGCACCTCGCGACCAATGGCGCCGGAACCATCCACGACTGGGAATATTCCTGGTTTGGCGGCTCGCTGGAGGGCGTGGAGGAAAATGTGGCGGCGGGAACCTTCGGGGCCTGGACGGAGACCGGTCGCAACACCCAACTCGCCCTGATGGCCGGTGCGCTCGCGGGTCTCGGTTACGGGGCTTCGCTCGGAAAATTCATCCACGAAGACGGCTGCACCCTGCCCGATCCCGAGGTGCTGGCCCAAATGGTGTCGCAATTCCCCGCCGATCCACTCACTCCCGCCGGAGCAGAACTGCTCTTCGCGATGACCCGCCACGGCCTCGCTGCGGGCCGGCAGGAGATCGTGCACCCGGGCAAAGCCACCAGCATGCTGGCCACCGCCTGGCGCCTGGGGCGTGGCTTCACCGTGCATCCGGGCATCGGCTACGACATCGTGGCCTGTCACCCCATGTTCAACGGGGCGGTCCTGGGCCGCGCCGCCGGTGAGGATTTCCGACGATTCGGGGGCGCCGTCGACGAACTCGATGACGGCGTGCTGCTGTGCATTGGCTCCGCCATCATGGCGCCACAGGTCTTTGAGAAATCACTCAGCTGCGTCCACAACCTGCGTTTCCAATCCGGCCGGCCGGCGGTCTCAGGCCATACGATATACGTGGTGGACCTGCAGGATGGCGGCGGCTGGGATTGGACCCATGGGGAACCGCCCAAGAATCATCCGGCGTATTATCTGCGATTCTGCAAGAGCTTCAGCCGCATGGGCGGTGAAATGCGTTATGTGCAGAGCGACAACGCCGCGTTCGTCCAGCACCTGCATCACGCCCTGAAATAATTGACCGCCCATCCCTCCCCAGCTTTCTCACCACGTACCGACCATGACGCCTTCGCGCTTTCACGAAATCACCTCTCGCTACGCCTCCTTGAAGCTGGTGGTGGCCGGTGATTTTTGTCTCGACCGCTACTTTGAAATCGACCCTGCCCGGACGGAGGTTTCCATCGAGACCGGCCGGCCGGTGCACAACGTGCTCCGGGTGCGCTGTCAGGCCGGGGCCGCCGGAACCATCACCAACAATCTGGTCGCTCTCGGTGTCGGGGAAATCCGCTGTGTCGGTCTTTCTGGTGAGGACGGTGAAGGGTGGGAACTTCGCCGCGCCCTGGGTCGGCTTCCGGGAATCCGGCTCGACTATTTTTCCAGCACTCACCGGCGCCAGACCTTCACCTATTCCAAGCCGCTGGTCATGCATCCCGATCGACCCCCGGAAGAACTAAATCGGCTCGACCAGAAAAACTGGTCGGAGACGCCGCCGGAAGTGGCCGCGGCGATTGGTCAGGCCTTGGTCCGCGCGCTGGAGGGCGCGGAGGCAGCGACCTTGTTGGAACAGGTGGACCGGCCGGATACCGGCGCCATTTCCCGTTCGTGGTTTGCCGCGGATTCCCCGGTGCGACGCGCCCTCGAATCCCGGCTCGTTTTCGCGGATAGCCGCATCGGCCTGCGGAACTGGCCGGCGCTGACCTTCAAGATGAATGCCCTCGAATTGGGACACCTAACGGGATCACCCGCCGGATCCATCGCCGAAGTGCAGGCGGCCGCCGCCCAACTCGCCGGCAGTAATGGACGCCGTGTTTTCATCACTTTGGCGGAACGGGGCATCGTGTCCGCCGCACCGGGAGAGCCCGCCCTGCACATTCCCGCGCTGCCCGTCCGCGGCACGATCGATGTCGTCGGCGCCGGTGACGCCGTCACGGCAAATCTCCTCTCGGCGCTGGCCGCCGGGGCGACGGCCCCCGAGGCGATGCAACTGGCGATGGCGGCCGCCCACACCGTGGTTCACCAACTGGGAACCACGGGTTCGGCCACGATTGCCGATCTGGCCCGCGGGTTGGGATTGAACGAAATGCGCTGAGCGAAGTGCCCAGCCCCGTTTCCCGCTTTACCCGGCGAGATTACTTGGGCAGCAGTTCGCTGACCAAGGCCTTCTCTTCCTTCAGTTCATTTTCCGTGGCGATGATCCTGGACTGGCTGAAGTCATTGAGCGGCACCCCGGGAATGATGGACCAATTCCGGCCGTTGCTGCGGATCGGGAAGCTGTAAATCAATCCTTTTTCGATGCCGTAGCTGCCGTCGCTGCATACGGCCACGCTGAAGCAATCATCCGGGTGGGTCACCTGATGGAGGGCGCGGACGGTGTCCACGACCGCGTTGGCAGCACTGGCGGCCGAACTCAGGCCGCGGGCTTCAATGATCGCGGCACCGCGCTTCTGCACCGTCGGAATGAAGGTGTCGCGGAACCAGGCGCCCTCGCCAATGACCTGAGCCGCCGGGCGTCCGCCGATCCGGGTGTTGTCGAAATCGGGGTACATCGTCGAACTGTGATTGCCCCAGATGGCGAGGTGGGAGACCTGATCCACACCCACACCGGCCTTTTTCGCGAGCTGGGACTTGGCGCGATTCTGGTCGAGCATGGTCATCGCGAACCAGCGGTCGCGGGGCACTTCCGGAGCACTGTTCATGGCGATCAGACAGTTGGTATTGCAGGGATTCCCCACCACGAGGGTGCGCACGTCGCTGGCGGCATTGCGTTGGATGGCCTGTCCCTGTCCCGTGAAGATCTTGCCGTTGATGCCGAGCAGATCCTTCCGTTCCATCCCGGCCTTGCGCGGCACACTGCCGACGAGCAACGCCCAGTGGACACCCCGGAAGCCCTCGTTCAGATCCGCCGTGGGCACTACGCCTTGGAGCAGGGGAAAGGCGCAATCCTCGAGTTCCATGACCACGCCGCCGAGGGCCTTGAGCGCGGGCTCGATTTCGATGAGGTGCAGGATGACCGGTTGATGGGGACCGAACATCGCGCCCGAGGCGATGCGGAAAAGGAGGGAATAACCGATCTGGCCGGCCGCGCCGGTAATCGCCACTTGAATAGGAGAGACGCTCATAATTAAAAGAGGGGCAAACCTTATCGACGGACTCCGGCCGGGCAAGCGAGCTTCGGAGTCCGCACCAAAAATTTGGCGAGTTCCAGCTTGAGGCAAAGTCGCCATCCTTCACTGTCCCAAAGGCGGCCCTGCCGTCGGCAATCCACCGGAAGTCGCCCGGCGGTTGGCGGTGATTGCCCATTGAAAATGATCAATCCTTTTCGCGAATACGCGACTCTCTGGACCACCTGGCGGGCTCTCTGGCCCCATTTGCGCCTCCCCCGCCGGTTGCTGGTGGCCTCGCTGACCTGTTCGTTTCTCGGATCCCTGATGGATGGCGTGGCCTTTGGGCTGATCGCGGTCATGATGAGTGTTTTGAGCCCCAGCGACACCGGCGCCCCACAAACCGGCTCGGGACTCACCGGCAAGGCGCTGGCCCTGGTCTATGGCATCGCGACGGGAACTCCGTTGCACAAATTGGTGACGATCATCCTCTGCATCGCCGCCGCCTTACTCGCCAAAAACGCCCTGCTCTTCCTGGGTTGGATGGCCGGCGCCCGAATCCGGCGCCAGGTGGTTTGCCAGGTGCGCCAGGCCCTCTTTGAGCGCCTTCTGGGCACTCACCTCACTTTCTTCGAAGAACACAAAACCGGGGAACTCAGCGAAGTCTTTCACGTCGAAACCAACCGGATCATCATCTCCCTCGACAACCTCCTCCTGCTGCTTCAGCGGGCGGCGATGGTGGTCGTCTATTTCATTCTAATCATCGAACTCTCGCCCCTGCTGGCGACCGGAGTTCTGCTCATCGGGGCGGCCGTGGGGGGCTTGATGGGGACGATCAACTCGCGATTGCGGCGCTACGGCGATGAAGCCACGCGGCGCAATCAGGCCCTGGCGGGCCGGCTCAGCGAGTCGTTCGGCGGCATCCGCACCATCCGCACCACCCACGCCGAAGCGCAGGAGGCCGGCCGGTTTGCCACCTACAATGCGGCGCTCGGCCGCGTGGAGGAGAAAGCCTCCTGCGCCGCGGCCATCGGGGCGCCCATGGGGGAAGTGCTGACCGTCACCGGCGGCATGGTCTTGATTCTGGGCAGCTACGTCTGGCTGATCCTTCCCGGGTACATGGTACCGGTGAAACTGTTCATGTTTGGCGGCTTTCTGCTGCGACTGATGCCGGCCCTCTCCCAGGTCAACGGCATCTTCG
>JAYTHD010000020.1:0-3330 GCA_043732975.1 Verrucomicrobiota bacterium | reverse complement strand
GTGGGAGGCGAGCAAGCTGACGGGCCCGGCCTTGAAACCCGGCCTGGTGAAACTGCGCGACTACCGCAATCGCTGCGCGCAGGAATTGGGGCACAAGGATTACTTCGCCCTGCAGGTGGCGGGTTATGACATGACGTCGGACGAGATGCTCCAGTTGAATGACGCCTTCCTGCGCGAGTTGCGACCGCTCTATCTCCAATTGCACACCTGGGCGAAATATTCCCTGGCCAAAAAATACCATCAGCCGGTGCCCAAACGCATCCCGGCCCACTGGATCAACAACCGTTGGTCCCAGGAATGGAGCGGCTTGGTGGAGGGAGTGGATTACGACCGTTATCTCACCAATCGCCCGGCGGCGTGGATCACCAAAACGGCCGAGGATTTTTACGTGAGCATGGGTTTCCCGCGACTGCCGGAGACGTTCTGGAGCCGCAGTGATCTGTTTCCGGTCAAACCGGGGGACGCGCGGAAGAAGAATTCCCATGCGAGTTGCTGGCACGTGGATTTGCAGGACGATATTCGGTCGTTGATGAGCGTGGAACCGAATTACTGGTGGTTCACCACCGCGCATCATGAGTTGGGTCATGGCTATTATTTCATGGCCTATACCCGTCCCGAAGTCCCGCCGTTGTTGCGGACGGGAGCGAATCCGGCCTTCCACGAAGGCATCGGCGAGCTGATCGCCCTGGCGGCCGGCCAGACGCCCTATCTGCAGCAGTTGGGCGTCCTGCCGGCGGACTATCACGAGGACGACTCCCTGACACTTCTGGACTCGGCCCTGGCGCATTCCATTCCGTTCATGTTTTGGTCCAGCGGCACGATGACGCACTGGGAATATGATGTGTACGTCCGCGGTCTGGCCCCGGATCAATGGAATGCGCGCTGGTGGCAGCACGTGGCGGACCTTCAAGGAGTCGAACCGCCGCAGGGTGCCGGGAGTCGCGGCGAGGAGTGGTGCGATGCGGCGACCAAGACGCACATCAATGACAATCCCTGTTACTACTACAGTTATGCGATCGCCACGGTGTTGAAATTTCAGTTCCATGATTATATCGCCCGCAAGATCCTGAAGCAGCCGCCGCAGAAGTGCAGCTACGCCGGAAACCGTGAAGTGGGCGATTTTCTGCGGAAAATGCTGTCGGCGGGCGACACCCGCGACTGGCGGCAGTTGCTGCGGGAGACGACCGGTGAGGATCTCAGCACCCGGGCGATGAAGGAATATTTCGCGCCGCTGCAGGCCTGGCTGGAGAAGGAAAATGCGGGTCGGCAGATCGGCTGGGATTGAAGCCGGTGGACTATCGAGTGTTGCGAGAGAATTATAACTATGACGTGGAATGTATTGGTCACGGCGTCCCCCTTGATGGACGCCGTTGGGGAGCGGGCTCGCGGAATGCTGGTCGTTGGCTTTCAACTCAACCGCTCGCCGCGCTGGGGGCCGCTGACGGAATCGGCGCTGCAGCCGCTGCTCACCGGCGTGGACGCGGTCTATGCGAGCGTGGATCGATATACGTCCGCCGTGCTGACTTCGGCGGAGGCGTCGCAGCTGAAGGTGATTTCACGGTGGGGCGTGGGCTATGATTCCATCGACATTCCGGCGGCGACGCGGGCCGGGATCGTGGTGGCCTACACGCCGGGATTGCTCAACGAGGCGGTGGCGGACTACGCGATGGCCCTGCTCTTTGCCGTGGCGCGACGGGTGCATGAGGGTCACCTGACGCTGCGCGGCGGGGCCTGGAAGCCGACCTGGGGGCACGACCTCGGCGGCAAAACCCTGGGCCTGGTCGGCTGCGGCCGGATCGGACAGGCCGTGGCCCGGCGGGCGGGCGGATTCAATATGGAAATCCTCGCCTTCGATCCGGCACCCAGTCCGGAGGCGGAGAAGCTGGGGATCCGCTTTGTTACGCTGGACGAGTTGTTGACCCGCTCGGATTTCGTTTCGCTGCACGCGGCCCTGACTCCCGAAACACGCGGGCTTATTGGTGCGGCACAACTTCGTCGCATGAAGGCCAGCGCCTATCTCGTCAACACGTCCCGCGGTGCCATATTGGACGAAGCCGCATTGGATCAGGCGCTGCGCGAGGGGTGGATCGCCGGGGCGGCCTTGGATGCCTTTGTCACCGAGCCGATGCCTGCCGAACATCCGTTTCTCACCACGCCCAATCTGCTGATCACTCCCCATCAGGCATCGTTTGGGTTCGACACCGGCGCACGGGTCAGCGAGGCCGCCGCGCAAGCCCTGATCGATCTCCGCGCGGGACGTCGTCCGCGTTGGGTCGTCAATCCAGATGTTTTTGATTCGCCCGCGCTTCGGGTTTCTCTTGCCGAATGAAGACAAATTCCGTTCGCGCCCGCCTCCAATGTGGCGAGGCGTGTGTGGGCACCTGGTTGACGCTTTCCGACCCCGTGTGCGCGCAGTTGATGGCCAACAGCGGCCTCGATTGGCTGACCATCGAACTGGAGCACTCGCATCTTACGGTCGGCGATGCTGCCCGGAGTTGCGCCATCATTGCGGCGTCCGGTTGCGTGCCGTTGGTGCGCGTGCCGATCAATTCCACGGAGAACATCAAACGCGTTCTGGATACCGGCGCCTGGGGCGTGGTGGTGCCCATGGTGAATTCCCGGGCCGAAGCCCAGGCCGTGGTCAACGCGGCGCGTTATCGTCCATTGGGTCAGCGGTCCATCGGCGGCCAGTTGCCGGCGCTCAATTTTGGCACCGACGCCACCACTTATTACGAGCGGGCCAATGACGAAGTGCTCGTGGTCGTGATGGCGGAACATGTCGATGCCGTGGAACGGATCGATGAGATTCTGTCCGTGCCCGGTATCGATGTGGTCTTTGTCGGCCCGAACGATTTGCACGCGTCCTACGGAGTGGCGCCGGCGTTTGAAAGTGATATGCCGGAATTCAACCAGGCCCTTGCACGCATCCTCGCCAGTGCGCAAGCCCACGGCGTCGTTCCGGGAATACATGTGGCCAACGCCGAGCAGGCCCAACGTCGGATCGCCGAGGGCTGGCGTTTTGTCGCCATTTCCAGTGAGGCGGGATTGTTGCTGACCCACACACGAGGCATCGTCGAAACACTGGGGCTGAAGGCCGCGCGGGCCGGCATCAAGTATTAGTAGGTTTGGCCGCGGACGTGATCAACTAGTCTGGCGGTTTCCGGACGCGTGCAGAATTGAATCTTTGTCCCGACGAAAGAGTCCACCGTTTATGTCTCCCTTCGGTTATTGTTTGAACGCCAGCACGATTCGCGGTACGCCGGTGTTGCGCCAGATCGAGGTCGCCCGGGCGGCGGGCTACGGGGCCATCGAACTGTGGTTTGCCGACAT
>JAYTHD010000019.1:0-5540 GCA_043732975.1 Verrucomicrobiota bacterium | reverse complement strand
AAGCGGGCACCAATGTGGTATTTTATATCGACGGTAATGTGGTGACGCGGACCAATCTGTCCGGCCATTTCTCCTTCAATCGTCCGTTCGCACTGGGGGCCCTCGGAGGCACCACTCGGAATGTGTTCCTGGGGGGCATCGATGACCTGTCTCTCTACGGCCGGGCGTTGTCGGACGGGGAGATTCATGAGATTTTCGCCGCCAATTCCCAGGGCAAGTGCCGTACGGGATTGATCGATGATCAGATTCCAGAGTCCCCCTCCGACTGCTTTATCAAATTCTACCGTGATGAATTCGGGGTGGACCCGCTGATATTCCTCACCCTGGCGGATCAGGCCGTTGAATTGCAGGTATCGACCAATCTGGTCAATTGGGTCACCGTCCGTCGTATTGCCAATGCCGCCGGGGAGATTCGTGGACTGATCAATCCGACCAATCAATCCCTGTTTTACCGCGCCTGCAAAGGAGCGCTCCCTCCGTGAACCCCACGGGATGACGCGACAACCCATCCATCGATACACCACCGGGCACGGTCTGTCACCGGACGTGGATGATCTGGCGGAGGAAGAGCCGCTGGAGATACAAGTCGATACTCGTCCGATCGCCGTTACCATGCGCACGCCGGGGCACGACGAGGATTTGGCCCTCGGCTTTTTGGTCACGGAAGGCCTGCTGCAAAATCCGGCCCAGGTCCAAAAACTTCGATCCTATCCGCGCAATCCGCAGGGAAACTCGCTGGGCGTTTTTTTGTCGGCCGACGTCGTGGTGAACTACGCGCAATTGACCCGGCATGTCTTTGGCTCCTCCAGTTGCGGGGTCTGCGGCAAGGCCAGCATAGCCGCCGTGCAGCGGCAGTTTCCATCGGTCGCCGATCAGGTTTTCTCCGTCCGGCCCGAGCAGTTGTTCGCCGGTTCCGGCCAGATGCGTGCGGCGCAGGACGTGTTCGCCGCCACCGGAGGCTTGCATGCCGCGGCCCTCTTCTCCGCGGACGGCACCTTGCGCTTGCTGCGGGAGGACGTGGGGCGACACAACGCCATCGACAAAATCATCGGGCACGCATTTCAGCAGGGCTGGCTGCCCTTGCGCGCGCATGTCCTGATGGTCAGTGGACGTTCCAGTTTTGAGATTCAGCAAAAGGCCCTGGCGGCCGGGATCGCCTGCGTGGCCGCCGTTGGCGCCCCGTCCAGCCTCGCGGTGGCCTTCGCCCGCGAGACGGGCCAGACCCTGATCGGCTTTCTGCGAACGGGTCGTTTCAATGTGTATGCCGGCGTGGAGCGCATTTCTCACCCGGCCACGAGCTGAACGTTTCTTCCGGCCAATCCTGCTTGAGTTCTTCGCGGCCATGCGGTATCGGATGCCTTATGCCTCCGTTCTTCATGCCGCGCCGGGATTTTCTGAAGCGCCTGTCCATCATCACCACTGTCTCCACCCTGCCCGCCTGGGTTGCCCGGTCGGCCGAAGGGGAGGCGCGCCCGAAACCTGCCGGATCCGCGCGCCCCACCGTCGCGCTCGTCGGCTGCGGCGGCATGGGCAATTACGACTTGAAGGACGCCGCGAAATTTGCCGACGTGGTCGCGCTCTGTGATGTCGATGCCATCCGTCTGAAAGCCACGGGCGCGCTCTATCCCCAAGCCACCCTCCACGCGGATTTCCGCGAGGTCGTGCGCCTGCCCCGGGTGGACGCCATCATCAACGGGACTCCCGACCACTGGCATACCCTCATCAATCTGGCCGCGATCCGGGCCGGCAAAGATGTCTACTCGGAAAAACCCCTGACGCTGACCATCGATGAAGGCCTCCGTCTGGTGCGCGAAGTGAAACAATCCCGTCGCATCCTCCAGACCGGCAGCCAGCAACGCAGCGACCGCCGATTCCGTCTGGCGGTCCACCTGGTTCAATCCGGACGCATTGGAAAACTCCGGCACCTGCTTTCGTCCCTGCCATCCGGGCGCCATGGAGGCCCCTTCGCTGGCAGCGCCGTGCCCGCCGAATTGAATTGGGATGTGTGGCAGGGCCAGGCGCCGCGGAAAGAATATGTCAAAGAGCGCTGCCACAGCGATTTTCGGTATTGGTGGGACTACAGCGAGGGCACCCTGACGGATTGGGGCGCCCACCATAACGACATCGCCCTCTGGGGTCAGGGACCAGCGATCCTGGGACCCGTCAGCGTCTCCGCTCAAGCGCTGCGTGATCCCGTTCCCGGCGGCTACTCCTTTCCCAGTCTCTACCGCGTCGAATACACCTACGCCAACGGAGTTACCCACACCTGCCAAACCGTCTCCAGCGAAAGCCCGTCGGGCGGCACCACCGGTCCAACGCCCCCGGGCCAGATGACCAACGGCGTTCTCTTCCAGGGATCCGACGGTTGGATTTATGTTTCGCGTAATCAAATCCAGGCGTCGCAGGCGGAGATCCTGCAGGATCCCGATGCCCGGGCCGACTTTGGTCCGGCCCACGAATCCCACGTGGGGAATTTTTTCGCATGTGTGGCGTCCCGGCAGACTCCAGCTGCTTCAGCGGAGGTTGGACATCGGGCCGTGAGTGTCTGCCACCTGGGCGCCATCGCCCTGCGCCTGGGCCACACCCTGCACTGGGACCCGGCGGCGGAACGTTTCAAAGGCGAAGGTGCCCGCGAGGCGAATCGTCACCTGAGCCGGGAAATGCGGGCTCCCTACAACTACAGCTACATTGCGTGACGCTGAGAGTCTGTTTGAGAATTCAAACAGGCTCTGAGGCATGAATTGACGGACGCGCCCATCTCCGAAGTGCCAACCGGGTTTGCCGGAAGGCCGTCCACCCGCAACCTTTCGCCCGTGAATGGCATTCGATTTCGTCAGTTGCGCGGCGGGTTGGCCCTGTGGACCCTCTGCCTGATCGCCGGTTGTGGCGGCAAGCCTGAAAGGGTGACGCCGGCCGGATCCACCGGCGGATCCGTTTCGCCCCCGGACACCGCCAGGGTGCGGTCCAATCCACCCGCCAGCGCACCGGGCAAGGCCCACGAAGACGAGGGACCGGTGTATCACCTGTCCTACGCCCAACCGAAGCTGAAGACCACCCACCTGCGCATCGGCGCCAACGAGATGGACGCCGAGATTTGTCGAACGCTCACCGAAATCTCCACCGGATTGATGTTTCGGACCGGCATCGGTCCGGACGAAGGCATGATTTTCCTCTTCAATGGACCGCATCAACCGGCGTTTTATATGAAAAACGTCAGCTTCGACATCGGCGTCGCGTATATCGATCCGGAGGGCGTGATTCTCGAGATTGTCCGCTTGAAGGCCCAGGACCGGACCCCCGTCGCCGCCAAGTCGGATCAGGTTCAGTTTGTCCTGGAAGCCGCGCCGGAGTACTTCGCGAAGCGCAATCTGGGGCCGGGAACGTTGATCATGACCGACCGCGGCAGCCTGAAGGACCTGCTGCTGGGCCGCTAGCCCTCCACCAAGCCCATGCGAGTAGCCCTGGCTCAGATCAATCCGGTCGTCGGAGATTTCACTGGCAATGAAGCGGCCGTGGCGGCCGCCTATCGGCGTGGCACGGAGGCGGGAGCTGAAATTGTCATCACGCCGGAGCTGGGCCTGTGCGGCTATCCGCCCCGGGATTTGCTGCTGCGCCCGGCATTTCTCGCCACGAATGAGGCCGCCCTCCAACGCCTGGCCGCGATTACCGGAGACGTCGGGTTGCTGGTGGGCTTTGTCGGCCAACAGCCGAAACGCCCGGGACGCGGATCGAGCAATTCGGCGGCATTACTGCTGCAGGGAAAAGTCGTGGCCGTGCGCACCAAGACGCTGCTGCCGACCTATGACGTCTTCGATGAAGACCGCTACTTCGAGCCCGCGACAGCCAACGCGCCGGTGGAATTCAAAGGCCGGAAGATCGGCATCACGATTTGTGAAGACGTGTGGAATGACGAGGATTTCTGGGCCGAACGCCGGTATCGTCCGAATCCCGCCGCCGACCTGGCCGCCGCCGGGGCGGAAATTATTTTCAATCTTTCCGCCTCTCCCTGGCATCTGGGCAAGGAGCGGACCCGGCACGCGATGCTGGCCAGCCTGGCCCGCAAGATCCAGCGACCGGTGGTCTATTGCAACGCCGTGGGTGGCAATGATGAGCTGATATTCGATGGCCAGAGTGTCGCCTTCGACGCCCGCGGCCACCTCCTCTGCCAGGCCGCCGCTTTCGAGTCGGACTTCCGGGTAATCGACACCGAGGCGACCTCGCCCGCGGGCGGCATGTCGGCGCGGTCGCTGCCCGACGAGGAACTCGTTTATCACGCCCTGGTCACCGGCACGCGGGATTACCTGACCAAATGCGGGTTCAAGTCCGCTGTCCTGGGACTCAGCGGTGGTATTGACTCGGCCGTGGTCGCGGTGCTGGCCGTCGCCGCGTTGGGTCCGCAAAACGTTCACGGAATGTCCCTGCCCTCCCGCTATAGTTCCGCCGGCAGCCGGGATGACGCCCGGCAACTCGCCCTCAACCTCGGAATTCGTTACGACACCGTGGCCATCGAAGCACCGTTCTCCGCGGTGCGCGAACAGTTGAGCCCGCTGTTTGCCGGCCGGCCCGAGGACACCACCGAGGAAAATCTCCAGGCACGCCTTCGCGGCATGATCCTGATGGCGATGTCGAATAAATTCGGTTCCCTGCTCCTGACCACCGGCAACAAATCCGAGCTGGCCGTGGGCTATTGCACGCTCTACGGCGATATGTGCGGCGGCCTGGCCGTCATCAGCGATGTCCCCAAGACACTCGTTTACCGACTGGCCCACTGGATTAATCGCGAGCGCGAAATCATCCCCACTGCGAGCCTCACCAAGCCTCCCAGTGCCGAACTGCGTCCCAATCAAACCGATCAGGACAGCCTCCCGCCCTACGAAGTCCTGGACGACATCCTCGAGCGCTACGTGGTCCGCCAGCAAACGCCCGGGGAGATCATCGCCGCCGGCCACCCCGAGTCCGATGTCCGGCGCGTGGTCCGCTTAATCGACGGCGCCGAATATAAACGCCGTCAGGCCGCACCCGGACTCAAGATCACGACCAAGGCCTTTGGCATGGGACGCCGCATTCCGGTCGCCCAACGGTGGCGGGAAATCTGACCGGCGGCGTTCACCCTAAAAACCCGAGTTGAGGAACCGCGGATTAACGCAGATTCACACAGATAACCAACGGGATAAAAAGGTGAAGCCCACCCGCACAAGCCGCATCCGGTGGGTGAGATCGCCGGAGTGCAATTCCCAAATAATCTGCGGCAATCTGTGGATCAAACTTCGGATTCCAGGTTCACACGTCGCAAATCGTCACGCCCTGCTTCAGCGACGCCAATGGCTCACGCTTCGGAATGAATTCCTGGGCCACGTGCCCCGTGAATTTGGTCTCCACAATCGCGCGCATGATGGCTGGGTATTGGAGTTCCTGAGTTTCATCAATCTCATTGCGTCCCGGAACACCGCCCGTGTGATAGTGGGCGAAATACGGATGCTGCCGCCGGATGGTCGCGATGACGTCGCCCTCCATGATCTGCATGTGATAGATGTCGTAGA
>JAYTHD010000018.1:0-17381 GCA_043732975.1 Verrucomicrobiota bacterium | reverse complement strand
ACGGGCGCGCCGAAAGTGCCCCGGGCCGTCTTGAGGGTCAGCGCATCGCCGCCAACGGTCCCAATCAGGTGCGCCGCAACGCCGAGGATTTTCGCCTGGGCGATCAACTTTCCCGCATCCATGGCCGCGGTGCTGATCACGATCCGGCTCTGCGTTTCGCCAAACAGGAGGGCGTCCTCCCGCCCCTCGGTAAACGCCGAGAGATCCACCGTCGCGCCGATGAAACGGTGGGTTTCCCGGGCGATCTGCTGACTGAAACAACTCTCCGCCAGACAGACAGCGAGACCGCCTTCGCTGCAATCGTGGGCCGACTTCACCCGGCCGCCATAGATCAAGGCGCGCATGGTTTCGTGCAGAGTAACGGCTTGGTCGAGATCGACGCGCGGTGGCACTCCCGTTTTCTGCCCGTGGACCGAGCGCAGATAGGCACTGCCGCCCAGACCTTGCAATGGATCCGCCAGGTCAATGGGCACACCCAGCAAAAGGATCGCGTCACCCGCATCCTTGAACCATTGGGTGGTGATGTGGGCCGGGTCATCGATGACGCCGACCACCGCCACCGTGGGTGTCGGATCGATCGAACCGAGGGCTCCACGCTGATTGTACAGCGACACATTGCCACCCGTCACCGGCGCGTTGAAGGCGCGACAGGCCTCAGCCAGACCCCGGACGGATTCGCGCAATTGCCAGAAGATCTCCGGGTTGTGCGGATTGCCATAATTCAGGTTGTCGGTGGCGCCGACCGCCGTGGCGCCGGTGCAGGCCAGGTTACGACAGGCCTCGGCAACCGCGGCTTTCCCGCCCTCGTACGGATCGAGGTACACGTAGGCGCCGTTGCAATCGACGGTGAAGGCCACGTACTTTTCCACGGGCGGTAGGGGGGTCATGTCCCCGCGCAACACCGGGACGGAATCCGCTTTGATGCGGATGACTGCAGCGTCGCTGCCCGGGCAAACCACCGAACCGTCCCGAACCATGTGATCGTACTGGCGATACACCCAGTTCTTGGACGCGATCGTGTGATCCGCCAACAGGCGCCGCAGGTGGGCTTCCGGTTGGGTCGTATCCGCCACGCCATCGAGCCGGAATGCCCGCACCGCGGCGAGATAGGCGGGCTCCATCGCCTCGGGGAAATAGATCGGGGCCTCGTCGGCCAATTTTTTCGCGGGCACATCCACCACGATCCGTCCCCCGTGGCGGACGACCATCCGGCCCGAGTCGGTGACCACGCCGATCTCCGCCCACGGCAGGTCCCACTTTTCAAAAACCCGCTTCACTTCCTCTTCGCGCCCCTTGGTGACGACGATGAGCATGCGCTCCTGGGATTCGGAAAGCATGATTTCATAACTCGACATGTTGGGCGCCCGTTGCGGAACACGGTCGAGTTCGATTTCAATGCCCGTGCCGGCGCGGGCGGCGGTTTCGCAGGTGGAACAGGTGAGTCCCGCCGCGCCCATGTCCTGCATGCCGGCGACCGCGCCGGTGGCGAGCAGTTCGAGGCAGGCTTCGCAAACCAGCTTTTCCATGAAGGGATCGCCCACCTGGACCGCCCCGCGCTGTTTCTCGGCCGACTCCTCGGTCAGATCCTGGGAAGCAAACGCGGCGCCGGCCAGTCCGTCGCGACCGGTGGCCGGTCCCACATAAAAGACCGGATTGCCCACGCCATGGGCGGCGCCGCGGGTGATCTGGTCATGGCGCAGAACCCCCAGAGCGAAGGCATTGACGAGCGGATTCCCTTCGTAGGATTTGTCGAAGTAAACCTCGCCGGCAATGGTGGGGATGCCGAAACAGTTACCGTAATGCGCGATGCCCTGGACGACGCCCGTAAAAAGCCGGCGCACATCCGGGTTGGACAATTCACCAAACCGCAGCGAATTGAGCGCCGCCACCGGGCGGGCCCCCATGGTAAAAATATCCCGAATGATGCCCCCGACACCCGTGGCCGCTCCCTGAAAAGGCTCGACGGCGCTGGGATGATTGTGGGATTCGATTTTGAAGGCAATCGCGAGACCATCTCCGACGTCGATGATGCCGGCATTTTCCTCGCCCGCACCGACCAGAATTTTCCGGCCTTTGGTGGGGAACGTTTTGAGCAGGGGCCGCGTGTTCTTGTAGGAACAGTGCTCGGACCACATGACCGAGAAAATACCCAGCTCGGTATAGGTGGGTGGGCGGTCCAGGATCCCGAGGATCTTGGTGTATTCGTCGGGAGTCAGATTGTGTTTCTGAACCAACTCCGGGGTGATGGCAGGCTCGTGCATCTAAAAGAGGCCGGCATCGTAGGCGGATTCGGACCGGTGAACAACTAAGAGCCTGTTTGAAAATTCAAAGTGGGCCTGCGGGGGCGCACATCTCCGACTTGTCGCGATGGAACACAAGGCATCCAGAGAATCGCGATGCTTGTCCGCATTGAGTTCGAGTGTTTGCTCGGGTCGCGCGTCCGCCTGCCGCAGTCTAAAACCTAGGGATCCTTCGCAGCGCGTCCTGCGACGACGGTTCCAAGCCATTGCTTTGGCCAAAAAAAGCCCGGCTTGGAGCCGGGCGCAGGGGAGGTCGGCAGCGAATCAGGCCTTGGCCTTGGCAGGCTTGGCCACGACATCGCCCTTGACGCTCTTCTCAGCGGGAGCGACGTCCGCGGGACGAGCGCCCCGATAGGAACGCTTTTCGCTCTTGCGCTCGGCCAGGGCCGCAGCCGCGGCCGCGTCGGCGGCAGAAATCTCCGGTGGCGGATTGAGGCTCTTCACGACGACCTTCAACGGCACCTTGACCTCCGCGTGCAGGCGAAGCTCGACTTCGTGATCGCCCAGAACGTGAATCGGGTGATCCAGATGGATCTTGCGCTTGTCCAGCGCCACGTCCAACTGGGTCTTCAGCGCGTCCGCAATGGTGCCGCTCGTGACGGAACCAAACATCTTGCCGTCGTCGCCGGTCTTCACGGAGATCGTGATCGTGACCTTCGCCAACGACTTCCCGAGTTCGCTCATCGAGTTGAACTCGTGCGCTTCCCGTTCCGCCCGGCGCTGTCGAAGCACTTCGATCCGGCGCTTGTTACCGTGATCCAGGGACACTGCCAGCCCCAGCGGCAGCAGGTAGTTTCGGGCATAACCGGTGGAAACCTTCACCTGGTCGGACTCGCCGCCGAGGTTCACCACGTTTTTGATCAAAATGACTTCAGTCTTGGCCATGATAGCAGAATTGAGATTGCGGAATTAGGAAAGTGGACAGCGTAATGCAATTAACAGGAAACGTCAGAAGGGGACATCGTCTTCCTCGGGCGGCGGACCGTCCAGAGGATCCGGTGCGGCCGGTGAACTCGCCGACGACGGCGATGCCGGACGTGCCGGTGCCGGGCGGGAACCTGGGGTGGGCGGCGGCACAACGCCGCCCCCACCGGGAGTGCCCCCGCCGTCTTCACGACGGGCGCCGACAAATTGGAAACCTTCCAGGACCACACCCAACCGGGAGCGCTTCTGGCCGGTGGCCTTGTCGTCCCATTGATCCAGCTTGAGCCTCCCTTCCACGAGCAAGGCGCTTCCTTTGCGGCAGTATTGGGCAATGACCTCGGCCTGTTTGCCCCAGGCATCCACATCCACAAAGGTCACTTCCTCCTTCGCCTCGCCGGATTCCGTCGTGTACCGGCGATTGACCGCGATCGCCAACCGGGCCACTGCAGTCCCTTTCGGGGTGTAGCGCATCTCAGGGTCCCGGGTGAGGTTCCCCATGATAATGACTTTGTTGAAGCTGGCCATAACGAGAGGGCGCGGATCGCCGCGGCGGGTAGGATGGATTACAATTGCACCGCGGGCTTCAGATCCAACGCCGTGCCCGCCAAGCTGAAGAAGCAGCGGTAGACTTCGTCGACGTGCCGGAACTTCTCCACCAGTGTCGCCGCCACCTTGGGGGTCGCGGTGAACACGTAATTCACGTAATGCCCGGCCGGAATCTTGCGATCCGTGACCCGGATGAACGGCTTCTTGTCCAGCTTCTGGACCAATTCAACCTTGCCACCCGCGGCGGTCAAATCCGCGCGGAGACGTTCCACCACATCATTCAAACCCTCTTCCTTGCCGGCGAGGTTCAAGATGAACAGACCTTCGTATTTTTTCACAAGCTTCGTCTTTCTAAATTACCCTGAAATTTATCCAACCGAAGCGGTCATTGGACCGCCCCATTATACAAACTCATCGCCTTGCCGATTCCTGCTTCCGCCCAACACTCCACCTGAGCCGTCGCCCGTTCCAGGACTTTCGCCCAGACCGGCCGTTCGGCACTCCCAAAACGCCCGAGAACATGGTTGGCAATATCCCGGGCACCCTGCTCCGGCCGGGCGACACCCAGCTTGAGCCGCGGATACTCCCGCGTTGCCAGAAACTGCTCCACGCTCTCCAAACCGTGATGACCACCGGGACTCCCACCGGGCCGCAGGCGAATCGACCCCAGCGGCAGATCCGCGTCATCCACCAGCACCAGCGTCTCGGTGGGCACGGTCTGATAAAACCGAACCAACCGGGCCACCGCGTCACCACTGCGGTTCATGAACGTTTGTGGTTTCACCAGCAGGAACCGGCGACCCGCAAACGTTGCTTCCGCTATCTCGGCAAAGAACTTGGACTCCGCCCGCCAACAACCGCCCCAGCGTCCACCCAAGGCATCCGCCAGCATGAAGCCGGCGTTGTGGCGGGTTTCCCGATATTCGCGCCCGGGATTGCCCAATCCCACAATGACAGCCAGAGCGCTCACGTTGGACCTGGCAGCACAGCCGGCTGCGTTCCGCCGGGGCGAAACTCAGCCGCCGAAATTCATCACTTCTTCTTCTCGGCCGGCTTCTTCTCGTCCGCCTTGACAGCGACCGCCGGAGCCGCCTCATCGCCCTTCTTCTCCTTGAGCATCTCCGGTTGTTTGGCAGCTTCGCCCGCCACCGGTGCCACTTCCTCTTCCTTGGTCGGAGCCGCGCAGGTGAAGACAGAAACCGTCTTCGTCCCGAGAATCTCCACGTTCGGCGGCGCCGTGATCTCACCAATATGCAGCGAGCGACCCACTTCCATGCCGGTCACATCGACCACGATTTGATCGGGCAGATCCTTCGGCAACGCCCGGACGCGCAACTTCAAAAGCACATGCTCCAGGGTTCCGCCGCCATTTTTGACACCCGCGGGTTCGCCCGAGGATTCCACGGGAACACGGATGGACACCTTTTCGTCCGGCCGGACCTCATGGATATCCAAGTGCAGCATCTCACCGGTCAACGGGTGGTGTTGGACTTCCTGGATCAAAACCAGGCGGGTCGCCGTCTCGCCTTGGACGGAGAGGTCGGCGAGGATCACCTCGGAATGCGCCGCGTGGATCACGTTATCAAGTTCCACGGCATCGAGTTCGAGATTTCCCGGCTGAATGGATTTGCCATAGATGCTGGCAGGGATCCGGCCTTGGCTGCGAACAACCTTGGAACCTTTGCGGCGCTTGAGCGTCCGCGGAAATGCGTTCAGTGCAACAGTCTTCATTTTCCAGTCTTATCTGCCGGCTCCCGGACCATCCGGAAAGTCAGCCCTTCAACTCGAAGAGCGAGGTCACCGACGAATTCTGATGAATCCGCTTCATAGCCTCACCCAAGAGCCCCGCCACCGAAAGCGTCGTGATTCGAACACCTTCCTGCGAAGAGCGGGCGACGGTATCGGTCGTAATCAACTCGTCAATGGCCGATTTGCGAAGTCTTTCCAATCCCAGATCATTCAACAAGGCATGGGACACACACGCACGAATGGCCTGAGCCCCTCTTTCCCTGAGCAATTTTGCGGCATTCACCAGCGTGCCCGCCGTCTCCGTCAGGTCATCGACCATCAAAATATTCTTGCCGTCGATATCACCAATGACAGAAATCGCCTCCACTTCGGTTGCCGATTTGCGGCGTTTGGCCACGATGGCGAGTTCCGCCCCCAGTTTTTCCGCATAGGCCGCGGCCTGTTTCAAGCCGCCCAGATCGGGGGAAACCACCACCAGATTGGGAATGTTCTGCCGGCGCACGTATTCCAGCAACACCGGGGCCGCATAGAGATGATCGACGGGGATATCGAAAAAACCTTGAATTTGCTGGGCGTGGAGATCCATGGTCAGCACCCGGTTCGCCCCGGCGGCGACAATCAGGTTGGCCACCAGTTTTGCGGTGATCGGCACCCTTGGCTGATCCTTCCGATCTTGACGCGCATAACCGTAGAACGGCAGCACCGCCGTGATCCGGGACGCGCTGGCCCGGCGGAGGGCATCGATCATGATGAACATTTCCATCAGGTGATGGTTCGCCGGCGGGCTGGTGGATTGAACCACGAAGACATCTTCACCCCGGACATTTTCCTCGATTTTAACGAAGGTTTCCCCGTTCGGGAACGGCTTCACCACCGAAAGCCCCAGCGGCAATTGGATGCTGTCGCAGATGTCCCGAGCCAATTGAGGATTGGAATTGCCGGTGAAAATTTTCACAAATGTTGAAAACAAAAAAACGCCACCCATTTGTGGTGGCGGGCTCCGTCAAGCGGCGACAGATTCGACTTCCGCCTGCCCGTTCCGCAAGCGGGAGTTTTGTCAGCGGGATTTTACTCGGGCATCGCTGAACCCGGTGAGCCGTGAGCAGTACCAGCCCGGCTTCATCCAGCGGCCGCCCCGGCGCGTCGGGAACCAGTCGGCAGCTCACCGGAGCCGCAGCGCGGCGGCGTTGGTGGCGCGCCGGGGCAGGACGGCCACCGTGGCTCCGCCCGCGGACACCGCGCCCGCTCCGCGATCGGATTTCTTTACCGGCCGGCCGACGAGCGCCTGGCCGGGGCCCGGCTCTTCCCGTGGTGCGGCCGGTGCGGGCCGGGTGCGTGGGGAATTTGCGGTCACCGGCGCAGCCCCGGCATTGGCCGGGATTCGATTCTCCGCATTCGGCGTGCCGGCCAGCGGCGTCTCCAACTGCCGCACCAGTACCGCCGCTGCCTGGGCCGGCATGCTGAGGGGCACGTTGCCCGCGCCTCCGACAGCCCCATTTCCACCCACGCCCATCATCGCCGTCTGGCGGGTCACCGCGTGAATTCCCCGCGCCTCACCAGGACGGACCAACAACAGCGCCCACACGGCCAGACACCCGCCCGCCCGCCGGAAGAATTGTGAATGCATGGGACACGTCATGCCCGGTTTCGGACCTCCAAGCAAGCGGAAAATGGGGTTGCCATGGACCCGTGCCGGCCGCCGAGATTAGGCCGGTGATTCGCTGGCATCTCCTGACCATTGGCAAACCCCGCCTGGCCTACGCCCGCACGGGTGCCGAGGAATATCTCGGGCGACTCGTCAAATTCACCACCGTGCGCTGGCTCCCCCAAAAGGTCAGCGACCCCGCAAAGGAAGGCCCGGCCTTGCTCTCGGCGTCTGAGGGCATGCTCCGCGTGGTGCTCGACGAGCGCGGGGAGTTGTGGTCCAGTCGCGACTGGGCGCGACGGATCGGCGACTGGGAACTCCGGGGACAACGCGATATCGCGCTGCTAATCGGTGGTGCCAATGGACACTCGCCCGCCGTCCGCGCCGCCGCCCAGGTCGTCTGGTCGGTCAGTCCCCTCACCCTGCAACACGAACTCGCCCTGGTCGTGGTGGTCGAACAGCTCTATCGCGCTTACACACTGCGGGCCGGCCTGCCGTATCATCGGGACTGACCCGCCCGGGGGACACGCTTGAAAAGGGAAGGGCCGCCGCCGGGCTCGCAGCCGCCGTGGACTACAGCGGCTTCAACATGTGGTACGTGTGGCAGGTGGCGCAGGAAGCGGGTGCACCGCCGGGTCGATGGCAATCCACACAGGCCTTTGCGCCCGCGGTTCGATCCGCCGCCGGAATCCCGGCCACGGTCTGGTGGGGCAGATTGATATCCGCCGTGGCGGAACTTTGCAGCACCGTACCGTGACACTCGAGGCAACTGGTCTGGGCGTGACGGGCGTGGTTGAAACGCCCTCCCGGAAGCCAGCGGTCGGGAATCTGCGGCCGGGTAACCACCGGTTGTTGGCTGAGGTCCCGGGTCACTTCATGGCAATAGGCGCAACCTGCGTAATGGGCGCGTTTCCCCGCCGCCTCCTGATTCTCCGGCAACATCCGGGCCCGGGGATCGCCGGTAAAAAGGATCAAATCGACCAGTTGCTCGCCCGTCCCCAACAATTGCCGGACCCGGCTCGCGCTGGCGCGGGCGAAGTCATCGATGCGCGTCCGGTCCGTTTCACCCCGCCGGCGGGCCAGGTCCGCATACTGGGTCTGCAACGTCGCCAGACTGGCCACCGTCGCGCGAACCGCGCCCGCATTGCCGTGAGGGAGCTTCATTTCCGGATTCACGGGATCGAACTGCAGGGAATGACAGGCCTGGCAATGCTGGTCGAAGCGGATACGCGAGAAATAGGCCCCGGCGGTGTCCGGTTGGTGACAATCCCGGCAACTGAGCCCGCGGGCTTCCTCCGCCAACGCGCCGCCCTTCTGAACCATGGGGCCCAGGTGCAGTTGGTGATTGAATTTCAAGGTGTTCGTCTCGCGCAAACCGGCGACATGCAGCCCAAAATCCGGATGCCCTTCCCAGTATTGTCCGAAAACCGGAAGCTGGACACCCACCGGCCGCGGTGTCAGGAATGCCAGCAGGCCCGCCGCCAATGGGGCATGGAAATCGCGGGGATTCTGATCGGCCTTCCGCGTGAACAGACGGAGCCGCCCGAGGTCGTCGTGACAACTGGCGCAGGCGGCATCGTTCGGTGCCGGCATCCGGTCCCCCTGATGTTCCCGGTGACAATCGGAGCAGGAGTGCGCCGCCACGACGTCCGGTTGGTGCCGTTGGTAATTCTGATGACAGGCGAGGCAGTGGTTCTGATCCAGGCGCGTGTGCTGACCGGGGTGGGCCTGCGCCAGCTTCCGCCACTCCAAGGGTCCTGGCTGGGTGGTGTAGGCACTGAGCAGCCATTGACTGATGCCGCCCGACGCAGCGTCATGGCAACCGGCGCATCCGCCGCTGCCCAGCTGTGCCAAAGCGGCGGCATCGAAGCCCGCGTTCCGATGGTTTTGCGACACCACCCCCGGCGAAATAAATTTCCAGCGCCATGGCCCCGCCACCAAAACCACCAACACTCCCACCGTCACCGCGATGACCGCCCAGGTCACCCGGCCGCGCAGATGCCGCAACGAAGATTGCGGGACACACGGAATGATCGGACAACCGCACTGCCCTTCCGGCCCCGGTCCGAGCTCGCAGGGGCCACCGGCGAGTTTCGAGCGGGTGCATTTCCAGCGTCCCTTGGTTTCCCCGGGACCGCTCTCCAGCACCGGCCGGCATTCCGCCGTGGAACGGCAACGACCGTTCGGCGCGGGCCCCAATGTGCACGGCTTCCCTTCGCAGGTACGGCCACAGACCCAGTCCTGATTGGGACGCTCGTACTTCGTGCGGTCGAACTCGGGCGCGGGTAACGGATCGTGCATGGTGACCGGTCGGTGAAAAAAGCAGGTCTAACGGGTGGCGACTCCGAGGGAAAACCCGTGCACCAAAACCACGTGCAGCCCGGTGGCGATGAGCAGGCTGTAGGTGAGGGGAATGTGAATGAAGAGCCACCATTTAAGGCTGGATTGAAGGGCGTATTGGTGGTCGAGGCCGTCCTTTTGCTGGACCAGGTCGCCCAGCTTGGCCAGGCGCTCGGATTGTTCCGGGGTTAGAAACCGGTTGAGGTCCTCCATGCGGCTTCGCAACCCGTCAATCGGCACCACGCCTTCCAGCAGGTGATGCCAGAAATGACGCGGTCCGCGAAAGAAATCAGCCAGTTGACCGCTGTAGAAATCCGCGATGGTGGTTGTCTGGCCGGCCGCCACCGATTCCAGGGCCAGGGATTCCGCCTGATCCTTCAACTCGCGACGCATGAGCGGAATGCGCTCGTACAAAACCTCGCCCCCCCGACTCCCGAGACGCCGCGGGATGTAGCGGGACAACCACAGGCCCCCGACGCCCGATCCCGCCACGATCAGATAAAGCAGCGCCAGGGTGATTTCGAACGCGCCGGTGGGCATTCGCCAGGACATGTGTGCCAGAAAAAGGGCGGCCGAAAAATAACCCCCATAGACGTGAAACTGCAGCCAGGTGCGCGACTTGCCCAAAGGAAGAAACGGCAGCTTTTTCCGGGCATTATAAAGCGTCAGCAGAAGCATCAGCGCCAGCAGTGCCCAACCGGTGAAATAAGCCAGGTTGCGCAGGATTGGCGCATAATGATTCCAGGTCAGCACCAGGGCGACGGTTGCCGCGAGCAACAGTGTCAACGCGACCGCCCGGCGGGTGGCGAAAAAGGCGCTCATTTGTTAATCCAACGTTCAAAGGTTTCGAGTTGGGTCATGTCCAGACGGCCGAGGGCATCGTGCGGACAGGCGCGCTCGCAAGCGGGACCGCCATATTGTTCGAGGCAGAGATCACACTTGGTGGCCTTCAAGATCGGCTTCAGCGCTTCATCGGTGACAAAGGCCCCCGCGCCATCGCGCACTTCCACCATGCGGATCGCTTCATAGGGACACTGGTTGGAACAGGTCGAACAGCCAATGCAGGTCGCCTGGTTGATCACCACATTGCCCTGCAGGGAATCCCGGTGGATCGCCCCGGTCGGGCAACCGATCATGCAAACCGGATCCACGCAATGCATGCAGGAACGGGCAATCTGGATATGACCGTTGGTCGGGCCATGGCGCAGAAACCGCGGGTTGTTCCCGTGGGTGGCCGCACAGGCTCGGACGCAATCATCGCAGCGTGTGCAACGCTCCAGATCAATGACCATCGTCGCCTTGCCGTTAAAAATACGGTTGGCGGTGAGAAATTCCATCATCTCCGGGCCGAGTCGCCGGCCGCGGCCGGAAATCGCGAGCGACGGGTCATCATCCTCCTCGATCAATTCCTCCGCGGAGAAATCCTCGGGATGAAGGTCCTTTGGCAGTCCCGGGAGCACCAGTTCCTCGAGCACTTCCCGGGAAAGGAAGAGGGTATGGGTGTAGCCGAGCGCACGCAATGTGCCTTGCAGGAGCAGCGGTTCCGCCGCTCCCCCGCCCTTCCAATTGTGGAAGACTTCGCGGAGACCAAAAATCTGTCCCGCGCCCAGATAGTTCAGCGTCCGTTGACCGGCCCCAAAACTTCGGGTCAGCCGGGCAAATCCCGACCGTATAATGTGAATGCCGGAGGCCGCCGTGTTCTGGCCCGCGATCAACTGTTCGATCTCCGGATTGGCCGCGCCCTTTTCCGCCAGCTTCTTGTACTCACCGGACCACCCATAAGAGCCAAAGGTCGCAAATTCGATGCGATTCTTCAGCACGTCCCGTTGGGCGTCGGTCAGGTGTTGGAACAGCGGAATGGCCCGCAGGGCGGCGGAGAGAACGTTTTTCCGATAGAGATCATCAATGCGTTGCGCGAATTTCTGGTCCGCCAGCAGCGCCTTCAAACCCTGCCAGCGAACCTCCAGTAATTCAGACGTTTCCGCATCCCCAAAGATGGACGCGGTGCGGGACATCCGCGACAGCGCCGCAATCTCCCCAAAGAATTCCCCGGCCCCGATCGTGGCCGTCGTGTGTTTGGACAGGATCCGGGGAACGTCCTGCAAAAAGACCCGGATTTCACCATCGCTACTGACCGCCTTGCCAGGCATTGCGCCCAGATCGGCGGCACTGCGCACCTCCGGTTCCGGGGAGTTGGACCAGAGCTGGGCGAGCACCCGCCAGACGGAACGTTGCCGGGTTTCGCGGCGACCGAGAACCCCCTCGGGCAGTCCGGGTTGCAGCACCACGCGCACGTCTCCACTCAAAACCAGAAAGGCCGACGAGCCATAGTCGCCCGCCCGCACCACGATCTCACCCCGTGCGAACCGACGGAGCCGGCAGTGGTTCCGCAGGATCCGCCGCAGCTTGTCCGCCGGCAACGACATGTCGCGGAACGGAACCGTCCCAAGCAGACGCCCGGCGTCTTCATCGCTGAACGACGGATCGAAAGCGGCGTCTTCTTCGCTGAGGCGCTCAATGCGCAGGTGGGTGGTTTCCATCTCGAACAATTTCCGACATCAACCGCATCAATCGATCAGGCGTCCAGAATCAAATCGCCCTGGGGACATCCCACGCAAGCCAGACACGAGCCCGCCTCGATGGCGAAGCCGGGGGCTTCCTTGTAGCTCACCGCGCCCGACCGCACCGCAACGGCACACGAACCGCAGTTCCCCGCGCCGCAGCCGTATTCGATATGGATCTTCTGGGCGGCCGCCAGTTCGTAAAGGTTCTCCGCCGATCCATCCCAGACCGCGGTCTTCTCCGACTTGGCAAAAGTCACCTTGAACTTCGTGAGGATGCTGGTATTGGCTGCGGCGGGCTTGGCCTGGCTCACCCGCTTCACGCTGGCGGGACCAAACGCCTCAAAATGAATCCGCTCGTCGGGCACCCCCCACGCGACCAACCCCTCATACATGTCCTTCATGAACGGCCCGGAACCGCACATGAGGAAATCATAATTGCTGGACGGCAGCAATTCCTTCAGCGCCTCGGGGGTCAAACGTCCCTCGCGATCATAGTCCTGGCCCTTGACCTCCGCGGGACGGGGACGGGAATAGAACACGACCACGTGGATGTTTTCGCTCTGACGCAACCGGTCGATGTCCTGCCGGAGCATGTGTTCCTCGCCATTGCGGCAGACAAAGAGAAACCACGCCTCCCGCTTGGACCCGCTGGCGACGATGGCATTCGCCATGGTCAGGACCGGCGTGACCCCCACGCCGGCACTCATCAGCACCACCGGGGTGGATTGGGCGAGGTCGAGATGGAAATGCCCGCTGGGCGCCTTGACGTTGATGAGGTCGCCCGCCCGGACCTTTTGGGTGAGATAAGTGGAACCGACACCGGAGGGAATGCCCGGCTTGTCGCGCGGTGCCTGTTCCCATTTGACCGTCAACCGATAGTAATCCTTGACGGCATCACACTCGGAAAGCGAGTAGCATTTCACCACCTGCTTCGCCAATCCCGGAATGTCCAGGCCGAGCGTCAGGTACTGCCCGGGTTTGAAGCCGGGTAGCGGTTTGCCATCATGCGCCTTCAAATGAAGGGAATAGACGCCCTCGCACTCGAAGATTTTCTGATCGACGCGAAACTTGCGAAAGCCATTCCAAATCGCCTTGCCGGCTTCGGCCTGCTGCATCTCAGCCTTGGCGGCCCGGACCAGCAGATGGAGCCGCTCCCTTTCCAAAGCGAACTGTCGCCTCTGGGCAAAAAGCCGGCGCAGACCGCCCGCCACCGCCAATCCCGTCTGCGCCATCACACCCGCCAAAATCGCCACGCCGATGATCAAGCCAGGATTCGTCCGAAGGACCTCCGAATTCAGTAACAGAAGAGGTTGCATAACGCGCCTGTGATAGTGTAACCAAGGATACTGTGAGATGTAAACTGCCTTGCGGGAAGTCGGCACGCCAAATCTGGTTGCTTTTTTTTGTGGCATTGACCGGAATGGGGCCGCTGCGGCTGGGAGTGTTCGCCGAGTCCCCTTTGGGTCGTTTTCTGGGGACTCCCTCCTGCGCCTCCTCCTCCTGTCACGGCGGCGCAGGACCCCGCCGTGATCAGGTCGGGCAGTGGGAAACCCGCGACGTTCACCGTCGGGCGGCCAGCACACTGAACACCGCCCGATCGGAGCAGATCGCGATCACCCTGGGCCTGACCAACGCGCTCGGGCAAGCCGTCGCCGGCCAGAGCCCGCGCTGCACAGCGTGCCATGCCCCCAACGCCACCATTCCCGCCGCCCAACGAATCGCCGAACTGGATCGCTCCGAGGGCGTGGCCTGTGAGACCTGTCATTCGCCGGCGGAGACCTGGCTGCGCAGCCATACCCGTCCAGGACCGCCCCGGGGTGATTTCAGCTATACCGACAAAGTCTCCGCCGGCCTGCGCGATCTGCGGGACTTGCGGGTCCGGGCCAACGTCTGCGTCGCCTGCCACGAGAACGTCGAGCGCGCCGTCCTGCAAGCAGGCCATCCGGAGTTGATCTTCGAACTGGATGGCCAGACCCGACAGGAGCCGCGGCACTGGGTGGAAAAGGAAGGCCATCACGGGGCCAAGGCGTGGCTGGTGGGACAGGCGGTGGCCTGGCGGGAAGTCGCCTGGCTGGCGGATCAGCCCGGTGAAACTTCCGACCGCCTGCGGGAACGCCTGGCCGGACTGAATTGGGTCGTGACCAAATCCGCCAGCGCACTGCACCTGACGGAAACCGCCCCCGACGCCATCGCCCGGACCGTGGCCTCGCGGAACTGGAGCGAAGCGGACACCACCGCTGTCCTGCGAGCGTTGACGGGTGCGGCGGAAGATTTTCGTCAGTCCAACGTAGCGATGCCGGTCCAGGCGCGCCGAGCCGAGCGACTCGTCCTGGGGATGGATCGCCTGGTGGCTAGTCTTCCCGAAGCCCGCGCCCGCGCCGTGGAAACCCCGCTCAACGAGTTGTTTCGTCTGGTCCAATCACTGCCGGATTTTAATAATCTGAAATTCAGCACTGCCCTCACCAGTCTGGCGGGAAAGATGGAGTAATCGCGGGGAGCACCACGAATGAGCGCAAATCTACCCGAAGGGTAGCGGGCTTTTCCTAAGAGCCTGTTTTAAAATTCAAAGGGGTCCTTTCAATTTTAAAACAGGCTTTGAGCTGAACCCGACCGGTGGCCTCACCCTTGGCGACCGGAACCCGCTCCTTCGAGAGTCTTGTTTTGACCTCGCCTCATTCGTGCTCATTCGTGCTCATTCGTGTTCATTCGTGGTTGACCTCAACCTGGATCGGCGATGGACACGTTCCAAAACTGCACCGAAGGCGATTCCGAAAAGGTAGGCCAGGAGGTCGGGAGTATTATAGGTATTCCCAAGAATCAAACGACCCGGTAACGTCGCGCGCATTCCCTCAATCCAGTCGGCGTGGTAAAGCTGCGAAAACTCGATCGACCACGCGAAGCACACCGCCATGAAAGCTAGACGCGTCGTCGAGGTGCGAGAAAAAACAAAACCAAACGCAAGGAATACGCACAAGGCCCACAGCGAATCCCCGCCATATTTGGCCAGGTCACGCGGCAGTGGAATTAGAGGCGATCGCCAGAGCAATCCCAGCCCGATAACCAGGCAGATCAATACCGCATAAAGGACCCGGTTCCTCTCAATTTGAGACTTCATCGTCTTCCTGGACCTCTCAAAATCTTAGTGGCCCGATATCGGCCGTCGATGCCGCAAAGGTCCTTTCGCACCATTGATCGCGTCTTCGACCCGGGCAAGACGGGTTCCTCGACGATGTCGTGCGGATGTTGAAGCCTTCTCGATGGTCGTCCTTTTGCATCACTGCGGCTTTCCGAAAAGGGGATCCGGCATCATGCTTCGGTCGTGAAACGGGTAACGCGCTCAATTCTTCAGGCGGTCTTTCTCACAATTCTGGAGGTTGCCGGGGGATCAGGCAACGTCGCGCGCGCGCAAGGGTCCAAGGCGGATTACGAGCGGGCGAATTCCCTGGCGGCACGAACCGAGGGCAAGGTGTTCCGTCAACGGGTGCAAGCCCATTGGATCCTCGATGCGCCCCGCTTTTGGTACTCGATTGAAACCGGTCCCCGGCAATTGGAGTATTGGGTGGTCAACGCCGAAACCGGAGAGCGCAAGCCGCTCTATGATGGCAAGCGCTTGTTCTCCCGATTGCAGTCTGAAGATGCATCCACTGCGGAACCGCTGAAGCTCCAACAACTGCAATTCGATGGTAAGCTCATCCATTTCAGGTCGGGCGCGAAGCAATGGGCGTATGAGCCGGCACCGGACCAATTGACCCTCGAAATTGGCACGGCGCCCGTCCAGTCACTGAAACCTCTCGACAATGGCCCCCACAAGTCGCGTCAGTCCGGGGAATCCACGGAGGTTACCTTTGTCAATCAGACCGATCAGGACGTGGAATTATATTGGCTCGATGAACAGGGCGCCCGTCACAGCTACGGCCGGGTCCGCTCGGGTGCCGAGCGGGTGCAGCACTCGTACCTCGGGCACGTCTGGCTGATCACCGACCGCGTCGGCACCGCCGTGGGCGTTTGGGAAGTCAACGCCGATGAAAGCCGGGCCGTGATAGCGGACCCACCGCAGATGCCACCAGACATCCATCCCCCTTCTCCGAAGTCCACGCCCGCACCGCTGCCCGGTCGATCTCCCGATGGCCAATGGCAGGCAGCCATCGTCGACCGGCATGTGGAGATCCGGCCCGCGGGTGACAGCGGGTCACTGACGTTTCAGGGCGGCAATTGCCCGAGCAACGAAATCTACGCGCCGGTTTTTTCATGGTCGCCCGACTCCACCCGGGTCGTGGCGCGGCGCCTCCGCCCGGTGGCCGAGCATCGCGTGCATTTCGTCGAAGCCGCCCCACGCGATCAGCTCCAGCCCAAGTTGCATTCCCACGCGTATTTCAAACCCGGCGATCCCCTGCCGAAGCCCCAACTGGTACTGATTAATCTCACAAATAAAACCGAACATCTGATCGACGATGCACTCTATCCGAATCCCTTCACTGAAGACGGCGACCTGGAGGTGAATTGGTGGCCCAATGGCCAGGCATTCCGTTTCTCCTACAATCAACGCGGGCATCAGATCTATCGCTTGCTCAGCGTGGACGGACACACCGGCAGCGTGCGCGTGGTGGTCGAGGAAAGCGCCAAAACCTACATCGATTGGACCGCCAAAACCTGGCGCCAGTGGCTGGACACCAGCAAGGAATTGCTCTGGATGAGTGAGCGGGATGGATGGTGTCACTTGTATCTCTACGATTCCTCCAACGGGCAATTGAAGAATCCAGTGACCCGGGGCGAATGGGTGGTGCGCAAGGTGGAACACGTCGACGAAGCCCGGCGCCAGATCTGGTTCTATGCGGGCGGCATCCGGCCGGCGCAGGACCCCTATCAGCTGCATTTCTGTCGGGTCAACTTTGACGGCTCGGGACTGACGATCCTGACCGAAGGCGACGGCCAGCATCAGGTTGAATTCTCACCGGATCGACGCTGGTTCGTCGACACCTGGTCCCGCGTCGATCAGCCGCCGGTGTCGGAACTGCGACGCAGCCTGGATGGGAGCCTGGTTTGTGAATTGGAGCGAGCGGACATTTCCGCCCTGCTGGCCACCGGTTGGACGCTGCCGGAACGATTCTCGGCGAAAGCCCGCGATGGCAAGACCGATATCTATGGCATTATTATCCGGCCAACCAACCTGGAGAAAAATCGTCAATATCCGATACTCGAAGAGGTCTATGCCGGGCCGCAGGCGGCGTATGTGCCCAAGGATTTCAGCCGGCTCCTGCGGGCTCATTCCGTGGCGGAATTGGGATTTATTATCGTGCAGGTCGATGGCTTGGG
>JAYTHD010000017.1:0-8360 GCA_043732975.1 Verrucomicrobiota bacterium | reverse complement strand
TCGCTCAAGCGGATTTTCAAGGCGCCCTCGATCTCCACGCCTACACCGCCCTGCTCACTCCCGCCGCTCAGCACTGGCTGGGCCAATACGGCTGGCGATCCAACGCGCCGCCGTCGCTCTCGGGTTCCGTCGCCGTCACCCTGCCTTCCTGGACCAATCGCCATCCGGACTGGCGCGGGGAGGTCGTCCCCACGCTGCGGCTTGCCGGCCACGTGGCGGGAACAAATTTTTCCTTCCGCGACATTCCCGGCGACACCGCCGCCGGCGATTTCTTCTACACGAATCATGTCTGGCGCATTCCGTCGCTGACCGCCACCCGGCCGGAGGGCGCCATTACGTTCAGTTATGAGGGGAATGATCAGACCCATTCGTATCATTTCCGGCTCCACAGCACAATCGATCCGATGATCGTCCGTCCGCTGCTGACCTCCGAGAAGCTCCAACATTCCCTGGCGGAACTCCGGCTTTCGGGCGTGCCGGTGCTGGAGGGCGATGTCTGGGGCGTCTGGCGGGAAAGCGAGCGCACCGGCTTGGACGTCCGTCTGGCCGCCACGAATTTCGTCTACCGCAACGAATTCATCGAGTCCGTCTCCGGTCGCCTGCAATATACGAACCGGCTGCTTTCCTTCACCGACGCCGAGCTGCATTCCCTCGGTTGGGCGGTGGTTCCCGGCGGCGCCTTCGACATTGCAACGCATCGGCTCAGTTTCACCAACACGCGAACCCATCTGGATCCGCTGCGGGTCGCCCGCGTCATCGGGGAGAAGTCGGCGAAGGTGATGTCGAACTATCTCTTCGGTGTGCCGCCCAACGTGACGCTCAACGGAGTCATCGGGGTCGGCACCAATCTGACCGCGACGGATATCCGGGTCACCGCCGACGCGCCGGAGTTCCACTGGTGGCGTCTCGGCCTGACCAACGCCCGCGCGAAGCTCCACTTTCTCGGGGAAACGCTCGCCCTGACGGACCTCGCCACCGACCTGCACGGCGGGAACGCGGACGCCGACCTGTTCTTTGACTGGGCCAAGCGCCATCCCGGCGTGGATGTCCGCGGCCAGGTAAGCCTCACCAACCTGCATCTCGCGGGCCTGATGCAAGTCGTCGGGTCGCCCTCGAATCACCTGGAGGGCTTCCTGCACGGGCAGGCCCATTTCCTCGGCAATTCGACCGTCACCAACGGCTGGGCGGGGACCGGCTCCGTGGAAATGCATGACGGTTTCCTGTGGGGCGTCCCCATCTTCGGCATCTTTTCCAAGCTCTTCGACGCCATCTCGCCGGGTCTCGGTCAATCCCGTTTCAAGGAAGGTCGCATGAATTTCACCGTCACCAACTCGGTGCTCTCAACCCGCGATTTATCGGTCCGTTCCGCTGCCATGCGCCTGGCGTATCGGGGCACGGTGGACCTCGCCTCACGACTCGATGCGCGGATGGAGGCGGAGTTGTTTCGCGACACGCCGGTCATTGGCCCATTGCTCACCTTTGTACTGACGCCCTTTGCGAAACTCTTCATCTACGACGTGAAGGGCACACTCAAAAAGCCCATCGCCGAACCCCGTTACGTCCCGAAGTTTTTCCTCGCCCCTCTGCGACCGCTGAAGACCCTCCGCGAACTGCTCCCCATCGACGAAGGCAAGATCCCGGCCGAGCCCGAGCCCAAGCCCTGAAACCGGCGGCATGAGAGGCACCGCGAAAGGCACCCGTGTTGAGGCGTGACTTCGTCACCGACCAACTCGTCCGAGACTCCACCCCATTTGCCGGCCTTCAGCCACAAAAAAGGAGGAAGATACCGGAGATGTCATGGGACGGGGGATTCCCTCTACTCTGCATTCTTCACGGCGCTGCGTGAACCCCATCGGCACACCCCGAGCGACGGAATGCTGATTCTGATCCCACCAGAGCTTCGTCGATGGCTCGGTGGGGCGAAGCGCCGGGCCCACCCGGACCAGGGAACTCCAATACCTTTTGCCCCATCGGATCCTTCGCGGCAGATTGCCCACCATGTCCACGATCCGCGCCGGCCAATCTCCCTTGCCGCGGCGCGCCTTGAAGCCAGCGTCCCACCCGTCACCGGACATTGCTCCATGAACTCACAACCTTCCATTCCTCGCCGGCCCGTCGCGTTCACTCTGATCGAACTGCTCGTGGTCATCGCCATCATTGCGATTCTCGCAGGCATGCTTCTGCCCGCGCTGGCCAAGGCACGGGAGCGCGCCCAGCGGATCAAATGTCTCAACAACATGCGGCAGGTGGGACTGGCGCTCCGGATTTACGAGGATGATTTCCAGCGGTTGCCGGTCACGGACAGCCAGGTGCTGGATTTCGAAGTCAGCGCGCAGCCATCCTATCTCAAGCTGCTGCGGCCGATTTTGCAAAAGGCGAAAGTCTTCGCCTGCCCCAGTTCCAAGCCTTCCCCGAACGTCGGCGAAACGCCCACCACCAACAGCCATACCTCCTATATGGGAAACTCGGTGGTTATGGGCCGTAAATTGACGGATGTGCCCAACCCCTCGGAGATCGCCTTCCTGCAAGAGACCCTCTGGGATATCAACGTCTGCGCGCTACGCCCCTTGCGCCTCACGCCAGCGATTGACCAGAGCAAATCGGACTACACCTGGTGGCATGACAATCTGACGTACGGATTCGAACTCTACAGCATCATTCATACAAAGGGCGGGAACCTGCTCTATACCGACGGACACTCCGAGTATAAAAAGGGCGCCCAGCTCCGGAGTCAGGACTTCGGCTTGACGCCTGTGGAAGACACCCAGAAGGCGGTGGCCACGAAGATATACAAGGCCGCTTTTTGAGGCGGCCCGATTCCTTCAATTGGCAACCAGCGGCCTCGGTTCGGCTCCCTCGGATCCGTTGATAATAGAGTGAACTTTATTGGCCGGTGGCCAGGGCCTCGGCAGCCAGTTGGCGCTGGCGCTTTCGGCGTCGGGCCAATCCCAGCGCCAAGGTGCCCCCGGTAACCAGGGCGGCCAAGGTTTGGGCTTCCGGGACCGCAGCCGTGGTGATGGCGGTATTCGGACTGGACTCGTAGGCGGCGCTTGGAAAATCGATGGTTCCGTTGCTCCCGTCCGCATTCACAGCCATTTCGAGATAGCCGTAGTGGGTCTGGCCGCTGATATCGAAGAGAAAGCCGGCAAAACGCGGCTTGTTCAGATTGCCGCCATCGGCAAAACCGCCATACAGACTGCCACTATAGAGGGAACCAAGAACGATGACCGACACGGGCGGACTAGAAAAGGCAGGATTGCCGGGCGCGATACTGGCTCCGGTGCCATAGGACCGGGCGTTAAGGGCATTGGGGAAAAAGGCCGGATCCCCGAGAACGTTGCTCGTGGCGCTCGCCGACATGAGCGCCTGCCAATTGGAGACGCTGTAATATCGAAACACGAATAAGAAATCAACAACGGCATCCCCATTGATATCCCAGGTGGTGATGGGCGCTCTGGCGCCAGCACCCGCCGAAAAACCGCTTCCGCCTCGGCCCACCGCTGGAGCCGCACCAGGGTGATCCTGAGTTGCAGCAGAACTGCGGGAACATCGCGATCCCAAGTCGCCACTTCGCGAAGCAGACGTTCCGCGTCCGACGAAAGACGCCGCCGTCGTCCTTGCCGTCCTAATAGTTTTGGGGGCTGTGGGGAGCGGATAGCGGAAGTTGCCGTCCTGGCAGGGGGCAATGAAAAACGTCCGCGCCAGCCTTTGCCTTCAGTTGATCCAACACGCCGGCTTTCCACAAGGCGACGGGGGCGGGCCGGACGGCTGGACCCTCCTCCTCAGCGTGCTGGCCGGGGTGTTGCTTTTCTGGCACCGCTGGCCGGGGGGTTGGGTGGTGCTGGCCTGCGGGACCCTCGGTTGGTTGATCTCACGACTAGAGCGGGCGTCCTGGTTTTCCGACGGCGCGCCAGGCTGCGGACTCAAGCCTTCACGGCGGACAGCACGTGCGCGTGGATCAACGTCGGGCAAAGCAATTGCGGAACGAGCCCCACCTCCCGGAGCCATCCCCGAACCTCTTCAGCGGTGTACAGACGGCCTTCGGTCACAATGAAAAGGTTGGCCGAATATAATGCGGCGGAGAGGGGGCCGCCGAGATCGTCGTCCAGAAAGACATCGTGAACCAACACCCGACCTCCCACCGGCAGGGCCGCGGCGGCGCGACTCAAAAGGCGACGGCACTCGGCGACATCCCAGTCATGAAGGATATTGGAAAACAGGATGGCATCCGCGCCGGTCGGAAACGGATCGGTGAAGAAATCACCCGCCTGCAATTCCAGTCGATCCGCCCAGCCTGCCCCTGCGCCCGCAGCGAATTCGGCGGCGATGCGCAGGACTTCCGGTCGATCCCACACGACCGCGTGGAGTTGGGGATTCGCCCGCAACAGGGCGAGGGAATAGACGCCGGTGCCGCCGCCCACATCCACCAACCGGGTGACGCCGGGCAAGGGCAGATTGGCCGCCAGCACGGGTGCGACATTCTTCGCCCGACCGGCCAGCGCCAGCGTGAAATGCCGGGCGGCCTTGGCTTCTTCCATGGCCGACTTCAATCCGTCGCGAAAGATGAATCCCGCCCCGGCGTCATCCGCGCCCTTGGGCCGGTTGGATCGCAAGCGCGCCACCAGTTCCCTCACTTCCGCCGAATCCCGGGCCAGGGCGAAATAGTCGCCGACAAAATAGTCGCCGCCCGGAACCAGATGTTCCGCCGCCAAGGCCGTGAGTTGATGACGCCCATCCGGCAGACGTTCGAGTGTTCCCATCGCTCGCAGGGCCGTGAGCAACACCTGCAGGGGTCGGTCCGCCAGGGACGTTTGACGGGCCAGTTGTTCGAGCATCAACGGACCGGCGGCCAGCACGCCGAACAAATCAAACTCGGCCACCGCTGCCACGAGCAGGCTGGTGGCGAATTGCCCGCGATAGATTTCAAACAACGGGGTCGGATCAATGACCGGCGGTCGGGACGGGACGACAAGAGTGGACATGGTTGGGGCGACTGTAGATCACCTGCTTTCTGCTGCCCAGTCGGACTTGCTCGTCAGAGACTCGCGCCACCGTAGTTGCCGGCCTCTGGCCACAAAATCGGTGGGGGCGAGAGTCTCTCGAGCCAGCCGTCGGTGACGGCTCTGAAGCATGCCTCGTAGGGAGCCTCAGCCCACCTCAAACCGTTGAGCGTTTAGCCACTCGCCTTCTGCAACTTGAGGAAATTCGCGAGAATCATCCGGCCGCTCTCCGTCAGGATGCTCTCCGGATGGAACTGGACGCCCCAGATCGGCAGGTGCCGGTGTCGCAGGCCCATGACCTCATCCTCGTCCGTCCACGCCGTCACCACCAATTCCGGCGGCAGCGTGTCGCGCTGCGCCACCAGCGAATGATAGCGCGTGGCCGCGAAAGGATTGGGCATGCCTTCGAACAATTCGACCCCGTCGTGATGAATGAGCGAGGTCTTGCCGTGCATCATGCGGTAGTTGACCACGACCTTGGCCCCGAAGGTGTGCGCGATGCACTGGTGGCCGAGGCAAACGCCCAGCAACGGAATGCCACCGCTGGAAAAAGCCCGAATCAGATCGTTGGAAAGTCCCGCTTCCTTCGGCGAACACGGCCCCGGGGAGATCAAGACCCGCTCGGGTCGCAACGCCAGCGCGTCGGCGACCGAAATCTGATCGTTCCGGTGCACGGCCAGTTCCACCCCCATCTCGCCCAAATACTGGACGAGGTTGAAGGTAAACGAATCGTAGTTGTCGATGACCAACAGCACGGCCCGACGCTAGCGGTCGCCCCGGACCGGTTCCAATCCGGTTTCAGCGGGAAACCCGGACGCATCGGCCCGTGGAATTCGATGGTTTTTTTGAGTCGCAACCGCCCGACTTTCATGGCACAAGTTCCGCGCATGTCCCTCGTTTCCCCTCACCGGAGCACCGACTGGCAGTGGCCCCTGACGGCGGCGCTCGTCGGGATCGGACTGCTGGTGGCGACGCCCATCGGATCCGCCCAACCCGCGAATCCCACCAGTCAGTCATTGGATCTGGGCGACAACCAAAAGCTTGGGCTCGGGCTGGTTCGCGCCGGCACTTTCCTGCAAGGCTCACCGGCTTCCGAGGTGAATCGCAGCGACGAGGAATTCCAACGCCGGGTGACCCTGACGCAGGACTATTACCTGGGGGTCACCGAGGTGACGGTCGGACAATTCCGGCGTTTCGCGGGCGCGACGAACTACCGCACGGAATCGGAACGCGGGACCAGCGGCGGTTACGGCTGGGATGGCACCCAACTGGTCCAGCAACGCGAATTCAATTGGCGGAACCCGGGCTTCCCCCAAACCGACGCGCATCCGGTGACGGGGGTCACGTACGATGACGCCCTCGCGTTTTGTGCCTGGTTGTCGCAACGCACCGGTGAGGCCTTCAATTTGCCCACCGAGGCCCAATGGGAATTCGCCGCCCGCGCCGGGGAATCCGCCGAGTGGCCTGGCGCCGCGGATCCGGATGCGGTCGCCTGGTACAAGGGCCGGCTGCCGGCAGGAACGCGTCCGGTGGGCCAGCTCAAGGCCAATGCCTGGGGGTTTCATGATTTGGCCGGCAACGCAGCGGAGTGGTGTCGCGATTGGTATGGACCGTATCCGAATGCCGGCGACGCCGGGCTCACCGATCCGGTGACATCGAATCCGCCAGCCGGCGACAAGCCGCGACGAGTGCTGCGCGGCGGATCCTGGTTGCGGGAAGCGAAACACGCCCGGGTGGCGGCCCGCTACCGCAACGATCCCAAGAGCCGCAACGCCGACAATGGATTTCGGGTTTATCGTCCGGTGCGACCTTCCGCCAACCAACCGACAACCCAGCCCTCTCCCCCGCCGGCGGCCGCCAACGTCGCACCCCACCCACTGCCGCTGGACGCCGTCCGTCCGTCTACTCCGATCAACCGTTCGCCCGTTCCTGTTTTGGCGGCGACGCCTCTCTCCTCGCGGGTGTCCCGCACTGGGATTTCCGCCTTCGCGGGTCTGGTCCTTTCAGTCGGATGCGTCGGCGCGGTGGTGGCGCTGATTTGGGTGATGGTTCGCCGATTCCGAGGCTCGACGAGCACCCCACGGGGTGTCGGACAAAGTCCGGTGACCGGCCCGGCGGCGTCCACTTGGATTCCCGCACGCACACTGCCGCCGAGCGCCATCAACACCCAATTGCAGGATGATGGCTTCCGCATGCTCCTGTCGGGCGTGGCGCTGGGCGAACTGGTACGCTACAGCGCCAGGGTGGCGGGCGAGATGTTGACGGAAACGGTGGCTTACGAACCCGGCACGACCGGCCAATTCATCTACACCGGGACGCGCCCTGAATCCGTGGCCGTCCTCGGGATTTCGGCCGGCAGTGAAAATGCCCTGCCTGGCCAATCCACGCTCCGCAATGCGGGCCCGGGCGCCTTTACCCGGGCGGGTTCATGGACCGGTCTGGAGGGTGGCTTCTCGGGTATGCCGCCAACCCCAGATTTGACTCCAACTCCCAGACCGCGCCAGACCGACTCCTCCGGTCGCCGCCCGGGCGCGTACGAGTGACGACCGACGCCGGGCCGGCCACGGCGCAACCCGGAACCCGAATCCTCCCGACCGCATCCAATACGACGATTGGATGGCGCTATCCGGAAAATGAAAGTTGACGCTCGGCGCTCAGGTTCGATTAGTTTATCGCGCCTTGTTCGGCCTTCCGACCAGGGCGCGCATCGCAAATGAAAGTGTTGTTACGCCTGTGGCAGTCGTCCCTGGGCAAAAAGTACCTCATGGCCCTGACTGGGCTCATGATGGTGGGTTTTCTCTTGGGGCATCTGCTGGGGAATCTGCAGGTTTTCGGGGCGCCCGAATTGATCAATCAATACGCGCACTTCCTTAAATCCAAGCCCGGGCTGCTCTGGGGTGCGCGCCTCGGATTGCTCGCCACGGTGGGATTGCACATCGCCTCGGCCGTGACGCTGATGCAGCGCAACCACGCCGCGCGGCCGGTCGCCTACAGCGGGGGCACTGCCTACGGCGCGAGCACAGCGTCCCGCTATATGGTGGTGAGCGGCTGCGTCATCCTCGCCTTCCTGATCTATCATCTCCTGCACTTCACCGCCCTGAACCCGGCGGTCAATGGCGTCGGGGATTTCACCAGGCTCACGACCGACCTGCACGGTGAAACGGTGCCCGATGTCTACGCGATGATGATTCTGGGTTTCCAGGTCTGGTGGGTCGCCGCGTTTTATCTGATCGCCCAGGCCCTGCTTTTCCTGCACCTCCACCACGGACTCGCGGCGATGTTCCAGTCCCTCGGTTTGCGCAACCATGTGTGGTGGCCCCGGGTGCAACTCCTCGCCAAGGTCGTCTCCGTCTTCTTCTT
>JAYTHD010000016.1:0-4176 GCA_043732975.1 Verrucomicrobiota bacterium | reverse complement strand
GGTGGCGAGTTGGTGGGGCCACTGGCAGTGGGTGACGTCGACGGTGATGGGGATCTCGATGTCTTCGTTGGCGGGCAATTTCGGCCGGGAAGATATCCGGAGCCGGTGCGCTCGACGATGTGGCTGAACACCGCCGGCGCGCTCCAAGTCTCGGAGGCGGCAAGTCGGTCGTTGTCGTCTGCGGGATTTGTCAACGGCGCCACGTTGGTGGATCTCGATGGTGACGGGGATCTGGATCTGGCGCTCGCCGTCGAATGGGGGCCGGTGCGCATTTTTCGCAACCAGGGCGGGGTGTTCGAAGAAGTCACCGCCGCGCTGGGGCTCACCAATCGGATGGGTTGGTGGAGCGGAATTGTCGCCGGTGATTTTGACGGGGATGGCCGCCTGGATCTGGCCGTGGGCAACATCGGTCGCAACACCGGCTACGCCCTGTTCCAGCCGGGGCCCATCCGCATCTACTATGGGGAGTGGAATGGGCCGGGGCGGTTGGAGATCCTGGAGGCCTGGCAACGCGGCGAAAACTGGCTGCCGGTGAAGAATCGGAATCAGCTCAGCACCGGTCTGCCCGACCTCGCGAGCCGGATGACGACCCACGCCACGTTCGGTCGCGCGTCGGTCGCGGGCATTCTCGGGGCTCATGCCGAAACGGCGAAGTTTCTGGAGGCCAATGAATTTGCCTCCGGCGTTCTGCTCAATCGCGGATCGCACTTTGAATGGCATCCGCTTCCCCGCGAGGCGCAGATTTCGCCAGTGTTTTCTGCGAATGTGGGCGACGTCGATGGCGACGGGGTGGAGGATTTATTCCTCACCCAGAATCGATCCGACCTGATGCCGGAACTTTCCCGCGATGACTCTGGCCGCGGCCTGTGGCTGCGGGGGAAGGGCGACGGTGAGTTCGAAGCCTTGGACGCCAGTGTCACGGGCATCGCCGTCCATGGGGAACAGCGCGCCGCCGCACTCGCTGATTTCAATCACGACGGCCGGGTGGATGTCGTGGTCACGCAGATCAACGGGCCGACGCGCCTGTTCGTGAATCGCCGGGCGGTTCCGGGCCTGCGGGTCGTCTTGGAAGGGCTGCCAGCCAACCCCGATGGCATCGGCGCTCAGGTCCGCGTCCGCTTTCAGGACGGGCACAGCGGCCCCGTCCGGGCGGTTCAGGCAGGTTCGGGCTTTGGCTCGCAGGAGGCCTCCGCGATGGTGCTGGGCCTGCCCGCGCCGCCGCAATCGCTTTGGGTGCGCTGGCCGGGTGGGCGCGAACAGATCACCCCGGTGGCGGCCGGGCAGCGGGAAATTCGCGTTCGCCAGGCGGCGCCTTAACCGGCCGGGAGTCGATCGGACTACGCGAGGAGTTCCAGCACCCGGTTCAGTTCGGCGTCCGTGTTGTAGAAATGCGGGGCGACGCGTAGTACGGGTTGGCCGCCCGGAATCTGGCGCAACGACAACTGCACGCCGGCCTGGGTCAGTTTGTGGTGCAGCGCGGGCAGGTCGACGTCCGCCTTGTGGAAACTGATGATGCCACTGGTGTTTTCCTGGGGAGTGACAGCGCCGACGACTTCATAGCCCAGTGCCTGGAGGGCGGGCACGAGCCAATGGCGTTTGCGGGTCAGATCCGCGGCAATGGCATCGATGCCAATTTCTTGAATGAGACGCAACGATTCGCGCAGGCCGACGATGCCAAGAAAATTATTACTCCCGCATTCGTACCGGCGGGCGTCCTCGCGAAATACCAATTCGTCCTGGGTCAGGAAATTCGGGCACTTCAAGTTGTGCCAGCCGTGCACCAGCGGCGTGAGTTTCGCCTGCAATTCCCGGCGCACATAGAGAATCCCGGCGTGGCTGGGGCCCAACAGCCACTTGTGGGCGTCCGCCGCAAGGAAGTCGACGTGTTCCACAGTCGTCGGCAACGCGCCGAGGGTCTGGATGGCGTCCAGGCAGAACAGGACGTTGCGCGCCCGCAGCCACTTGCCCAGGGGCTCAATATTCAGTCGCCAGCCCGAAAGGTAATGAGCGCTCGCCAGCGCCACCAGGCGGGTGTTGTCGTCGACCTGCCCCTGAACGTCGATCAATCGGACCCGTCCAAGTTCGCGGACATTGAGGAAACGGACCTGCACCTTGTCGGCGAGGGCCATCCAGGGATAGACGTTGGACGGGTAGTCGTCGTGGTAGATGAGAAGGTTGTCGTTGCGACGGAACCGGAGCCCGCCCGCGATGAAGGAAAGTGCGAGCGAAGTGGGGCCGACCAGGGCAATTTCCTCGGCCGTGCAGTGCAGGAGTTGGGCGGCGAGCGTGCGCGTTTCGGCCTCCAATCGCAGCGGCAGTGCGGATTCCTGGCCTTCCTCCTGGCAACCGGTCAGGTAGTTCTTCATCGCCTCGGTCACGCGACGGGGCAGGGGACAAACGCCGGCGTGGCCCAGGAAAATTGATTTTCCGGCGATGGGGAATTCGTGCCGGCGCAGGGCTTCGTCCTGCTGCAATGCTGCCAGGGTCAGTGACATGATTTCAGTGGAAAAAGATCAGCGATACGGTTGATGCAGGGTGACCGCGGTGGATTTGCGGCGCAGGCGGATGTTCAGCGACTCCACACCGAAGGCGAAGGCCATGGCGAAATAGATGTAGCCCTTGTTCACGTGTTGGCCGAAGCCCTCCGCCAGGAGCATCACGCCGATCAGGATGAGGAAACTCAGTGCGAGCATTTTGATGGTCGGATGTCGATCCACAAATTTCCCGATTTGATCGACAAAGATCAGCATCACGATCATCGCCAGGATGACAGCCAGCACCATGATGGGCAGGTGATTCGCCATGCCCACCGCGGTGATCACGGAGTCGAGGGAAAACACGATGTCGAGCAGGAGGATTTGAATCACGATGGCCCCCAATTTAGGAACCACTGCGGCGGTCCGTTCCCCATCGACACCTTCGAGTTTTTCATGGATTTCCTTGATCGATTTCCAGACCAGGAACATGCCTCCCACCGCGAGCACGACGTCCCTGCCGGTGGCGGGCAGGAGGATGCCAAAGGGCTTCAGATCGTGGAAAGGTTGGTTGAGACTCATGACCCATTTGAGGGAACACAGGAGTAGAATCCGCGTCACCAAGGCGAGCGAAAGTCCGACCCGGCGCGCCCGGGCCTGCAGTTCGCCCGGCAGCTTTCCGCTCAGGATGGAAATAAAAATGAGGTTGTCGATCCCGAGGACAATCTCGAGAAACGTCAATGTCACCAGGCTGCCCCAGGCGGCCGGGTCCGAAATCCATGAAATCCAATCCATCACGAGCGGGGACAATATCGGGACGGATCACGGCAGGCGAGGGAAACCGGCTCGACTGGAAAGAGTCGGCGGCATTCCAAAGTCTGCCCCCCTTTCAGCGCAGGACTTCCTTGCGGGCGGCGAGGCGCGCGATCAGGGCGTCCCGGGCGGCATCCAAGGTGCCATTTTCCCAGGCCTGCAAGGCCGACAGCAACTCACGCCCATCGCCCAGGCGCGGGACCAGGACGTGATTCGCACCGGCGGCGATCAGGCGGGCGACGTCCGACAACAATTCGGCGGGTGCGATGATGGTGGCCGTCGGATTCAGTTCGCGGAGTTGTTGCACCAGTTTTTCGTTTGTGATGCCCTTGAGCAGGCTGTCGGGCACGGAACAGACCAGGACCTCCGCATCGCCGATGCCCGCGTGGACGAGCGTGTCGCGTTGCGAAATATCGCCATACACGACATGGATCCCGCGGGCCTTGAGTCCGCGATGCACGTCCGGATTGAAATCCACGACCCCGATTTCCGTGAGCAATTCCGGCGCGTGCTGCTCCACCTCGGCCAGCAGTGCGCTGGCGGAGCGGAAAAAACCGAGCAACAGGATGCGGGCGCCATGACGGTGCCCGCGAGTGGAGGCATGGAGCCCCCCCACCGGGTCGTAGTCCAGGTCCTTCAAGCCCAGCCGACGCAACTGCGGGATCAGGGCCCGCACCAGGGAATCGGAGCGTCCCATGGCGAACGTCGATGCGGCCGCCAGCATGACAAAGGCCAGCGAAACCATGTCCCGTGCGCCGGCACTGACGTGGCCGAAGCGCGGTTCCGCCCCGATTTCGAGCAACACCAGCGAGAACTCACTGACCTGCGCGAGATTCAAGGCGGGCAGCAGGCTGGTGCGAAAACCCTGACCGAGCAGGTACAACGGCGG
>JAYTHD010000015.1:0-5020 GCA_043732975.1 Verrucomicrobiota bacterium | reverse complement strand
TCCGCGGTTAATTTTCTGAAAGTGTCGCTGTCGTGCCAGTACCCTCGCTTCGGGTGCATAACGCTCCGACGGCTTGTCATTGTTCACCCGCCGCACAGGCGCTATTCGTTGGGTTCAATGATTCTGGAATTCACGAAGATGTCCGGTGCTGGAAACGATTTCATCCTGGCGGACGATCGAACCGGCCGGTGGACCTCCCTCACGCGCGAACAGATCGCGCGACTCTGTCACCGCCAGTTCGGCATCGGTGCGGATGGATTCATGCTCCTCGTTCCCTGCAGTTCCGGGAAAGCGGATTTTGCCTGGCGATTTTGGAACAATGACGGCTCGGACGCTGAGATGTGCGGCAACGGAGCCCGCTGCTTCGCCCGCTTTATCCGGCGCGTCACTGGATGGAGCGGATCCAAACTGAGTTTCGAAACCGTCGCCGGGGTGATCACGGCGGAGTTCCACGGCGAGCAAGTCACGGTGAATCTCACCCCACCTAACGGCCTGAAGCTGCGCGAAATCGTGCCCACTTCCGCCGGCCCGTTGGAGGTCAGCTCCCTGAACACCGGGGTGCCGCACGCCGTGGTTTTTGTGCCCGACGCCGACCAGGCAATGGTACAGCAATTGGGTGCGGAGTTGCGTTACCACGCGCACTTCAAGCCGCGCGGGACCAACGTCAATTTTGTCCAGGTGAAGGGTCCCAACTTCATTCGCGTCCGGACTTACGAACGTGGAATCGAAGGGGAAACCCTGGCCTGTGGCACCGGCGTGAGCGCCGCCGCCATGATCAGCGCCCAGGTACACGGGTTCCAATCGCCGGTCCGCGTTCAGGTGCAGGGCGGTGATTTGCTCGAAGTCGCCTTCCGGGAGGCTGATGGCAATTTTACCGATGTTCGTCTCACCGGCCCGGCAACTATTGTCTTCACCGGCCAGATCGAAGTGGCCGTCTGAGCGACCGGGCCACGACTCAGGCGAGGATCTCCTTCACCACGGTGCCTTCCACATCCGTCAGTCGGTAATCGCGCCCCAGATGGCGCCACGTCAGCTTTTCGTGATCGAGTCCAAGTTGATTCAGGATGGTGGCGTGGAGATCGTGGAGATGGACCTTTCCGGCCACCGGACGGAAACCAAAATCGTCCGTTTCCCCGTACATAAATCCACGCTTCACGCCGCCGCCGGCCAGCCAGGTGCAGAAACTTTCCGGCTGGTGCTCGCGTCCGTGCTTCTCGATCGGCGACGTGCCGCTCAGGTCCTGACTCCACGGAGTGCGCCCGAATTCTCCGGACCAGACGACCAGGGTATCGTCGAGCAAGCCGCGTGATTTTAGATCCTTGACCAGCGCCGCGCACGGCTGGTCCGTGGCGGCGCAACTGTTGGGCAGCGCGCCGCGGATGTCGCCATGGTGATCCCAACCATCCATCGTCACCTGCACGAAGCGCACCCCGGCCTCGCTCAGGCGGCGCGCCAGCAAGCAGGCCCGCGCATTCCGGTTCGTCGGTTTTTCATCGACCCCGTAAAGTTTCCGCGTGGCCGCCGATTCGCTGGAAAGATCGACCAGTTCCGGGGTGGCGGTCTGCATGCGGTAGGCGATCTCCATGGATTCAATCATCCCTTCCATGCGCGCATCAACCTCCGCCTGTTGCAGCAGACGGCGGTTCATCCGCTGCACAAAATCCAGGCGACGTAGTTGTTTGGCGGGATCCAGGGTCGGATCGTTCAGATATTCAATCGCCGCCTGCTGGCCACTCTGGGGAACGACCACCTTCGTGCCTTGATGCGCGGCCGGCAGAAAGGAGGAGCCATAAAGCCGCACGTCGGCATCGGGATGAATGGTGATAAAGCCCGGCAGGTTTTGATTCTCCGTGCCCAATCCGTAGCCGATCCACGAACCCATCGAAGGCCGCGCTTCCGCCGTGGCGCCGGTGTGGAACTGCAGGGCGGCGGGAGCGTGCTGGTTGTTATCGGCGTGGACCGCGCGCAACAGACAAAGTTCATCGGCGATCGAGGCCGTATGCGGCAACAAGTCGGATATCATCAGGCCCGAATCGCCGCGCGGGCGAACCGGTGCCTGCGTGGCCAGCGCGAGAAATTTGTCGGTCCCCACCCGGAGTTCGTTGGGATTGATCGGTGCCGAAATCGTCTTCCCGTGCATCCGCCGGATGTAATCCTTGGGATCGAACAAGTCGGGCTGGGAAGGTCCGCCCTGCATGAACAGGAAAATCACGCGCTTGGCCCGCGCCGGAAACAACGGGGACCGGCCGGCCAGCGGTCCACTGGCCGCCTGGACGAGATTGTGCAACACCATCGCACCAAATCCGCCGGCGGTGTGGCGCAACCAGGAGCGTCGGGTGAGGGACGGATACAGATTCGTGTTCACAGGCGAAAGAGAAATTCGTTGCCGGACAACAGCGCGTGACTCAGCTCGATCCACGGGGCGAGATCCGCTTCCGAAGAGGGCGGGGTCCGCAGGGAATCCAGCAGACTCAACGCGTCGGTGCGCTCCAGGCCGGTGATGGGCCGATTCAACACGCGCAGCCAGAGGGCGTCGAGACGCGCCTCCGGCTCGGAAGACGCTTGCGCGACCAGCCGGGCCAGTTCACCGGCACGACGGCGCAGTTGGTCGCTGTTGAGGAGAAAAAGCGACTGCGTGGGCACGGACGTTTCCGACCGCTTACCGGCCATCTGCGCGGGTTGGGTGAAATCAAAGACGTCGCGGAGCCGGGCCGGCCCGGGCTGTCCACCCGAGCGAATCACCGGCAGGTAGATGGTGCGTTGGAACTCCTGCACCGGGCGGAATTTGTTGAGGGAAAAGGCCGGCGGATTCACGGCCTTCGGCGCCAGACCCGAGACGTTTTCCGTATATTCCAGCGGCAGGGCCGGCCCGCGAATGTCGGAGGTCAATGTCCCGCTGACGGCCAGCAGGGAATCCCGGATGGCTTCCGCGTCGAGCCGCTGGCGGTTCATGCGCCACAGCAGTCGGTTCTCGGGATCGCGCTGCAGGGCGACCGCATTGTGTCCACTGCTCAAGCGGTAAGCCCGGCTCAAAACCAGGCTGCGAAGGATCTGCTTCTGCGACCAGCCCTGCCGCAGGAAGCGCCGCGCCAGATGATCCAGCAACTCGGGGTGACTGGGCAACGCGCCGCGCACGCCGAAATAATCCACGGTGGGCACCAGTCCCTCGCCGAAAAGTTTCTGCCAGAGGCGATTCACTGCTACCCGCGCCGTGAGCGGATTCCGGTCATCGGCAATCCAGTCCGCCAATTGCTGTCGCCCGCTTTGCTTGGACGGAATCGGCGGCAATGTACCCCAAGCCGCCACCCGCGGGACGCCTCGCCGGACCTTTTCACCCAGGGCATATGGATTCCCGCGAAGGGTGATGCGCATGTCGTCCGGCTGGTCCACATCATGCACCGCAAACGCCTTTGGAGCGAGGGGAGCGAAGAAGCGGGCGTGCTCCAGCTGAACGGCGAGCCGCTGGATGCGGCCAGTCAGTTCCTCAATTTCCTTGCCCGCCTGCGCGGCGTCGAGGGCTGCCTTTTTCACCTCCAAGTCGGCCCGCTCTGTTTCCATGGCCTTCAACCGACGCTCGTGCTCCGCCAGCAAGCCCGCCCGCACGGCCTGTTGTTCGGGCGTCTCCGGCAACTCCCGCGTATTCACGTCGCTCCACACGCCGTGGTCGGTCTTATAAGTGCAACTGGTGCTGCGAAACATGCCGGCGATCGCATAATAGTCCGCCTGGCTGATGGGATCGAACTTGTGATCGTGACAACGGGCACAACCCAGGGTCAGGCCCAGAAAGGCGATGCCTACCTTGCTCACCTGTTGATCGACCAGATCGACCTCCATCTTGAGCTTGTCCACGTTCACGACCTCGACATCGCCGAGCACCAGAAACCCGGTGGCCACCAGATTGGCCGCGCGTTCCTCCGGCTGGCTCGCGGGCAGCAGGTCACCGGCGATCTGCTCGCGAATGAAACGATTGAACGGCTTGTCCGCGTTGAAGGAATCGATCACGTAGTCGCGATAGCGCCACGCGTGCTCGGCAAAAAGATTGTTTGAGGTGCCGATCTGATCCGCGTAGCCCGTCAGGTCCAGCCAGTGGCGAGCCCAGCGCTCACCGAATCGCGGACTGTTAAGCAAACGATCGACCGCCGCCGCATAGGGCTCCTGAGATGACGGGCTCGCGGAGGTTCCCGCCACAAAGCGCGCCAGGTCTTCGGGCGTGGGTGGCAATCCGGTGAGATCCAGCGTGACCCGCCGGAGCCAGGTGCCCGGCGCGGCGTCGGGATTGGGACGGAGACCGGCGGCCTCCAACTTGGCGAGGATGAAATGATCGACCGGATCCAGCGCCCATGACGGGTCGTGAACGGCGGGAATCTCTGCGTCACGCACCGGCTGGAATGCCCAGAATTTCCGACCGGCCGCCATATCCATCGGCGGCGCCTTCGCCGGGGCCGACTCCCCGACCCGCGGATCCGGCGCGCCCATCGCCACCCATTTTTCCAGCACCTCGATCTCACTTGCGGTCAGCTTCCCTTTCGGTGGCATCTCCAATTCGGCATCGACATAACGCACCGCCTGGATGAGACGGCTTTTGCCCGGGTCGCCCGGTACCAGGGCCGGACCATGCTCACCGCCATTTTTCCAGCCGGCCTTGAGATCCAGCGCCAGTCCGCCCTTGATCTTCTTCTCGTGGGAATGGCACTCGTAGCAACGCTGCTGCAACAGCGGCAGGACCGCCGATTCAAAAAACGCGACACCTTCCTCCGCCCGCAAAAAAAATGCGGTCAGCAGGAACGCCAGAAGGCCAAGGCAGAGGCGGTTCATGAATACGAAGAGGCCGCGCTGAAAATATGGCTGGAGTTTGCTTTTTTGCCAGTCGCGCAGCAAGCGGGATTTGTTGGCCACGCGGCAGCGATCGCCGATCAATAGAGATAGGGCCGCGTTGCTGCGCAGCCCCATCTTGCCCGGCGTGCGTACAGCGCGACGGAGAGCGGCATCGCCCGCGCCCTGCGACGGGGGCGGGAAGTTG
>JAYTHD010000014.1:0-19845 GCA_043732975.1 Verrucomicrobiota bacterium | reverse complement strand
TCCTGATTGTCCACGAACGCACCTCCGACCATGGGCATCGATCGCAATAACCCCGAAGTGGCCTGTCCTCGCTGCGGCCAGCGCGGCCACTGGTTTGCCGCCCGGTGGGGACCGTTTTGTTCGGAGCGCTGTCAATTGATCGATCTCGGCCAATGGTTCAACGAGGAACACAAGATGAGCCGCCCGCTGTCGCCCGGTGATTTCGAAGGCTTCGATGAATTGCCACCGGGGCCGGAGCTGGATCGGGATCGCGGCGAACATACCTGACTGGAATCGCATCGGCGAAACCCGCCAAAATCGTCATTCGTCATTCGTCATTCCTAAAAGCTTCACGCCGAAGACAATCATGACTCCCGTTTCGTTTTATCATCACTGTCCCCGCTGCGGTGCCCGGCAGGAAGCGACACCCTCCGGAAACGTCTTCCGCTGCCAGCACTGCCAATTTCGACTGTACTTCAATCCCGCCAGCGCCGTGGCCGTCTTCATCACCCGCGCCGATGGCCGGGCTCTTTTCATCGTCCGGGCCAAGGATCCCGGCCGCGGCAAACTCGCGCCACCCGGCGGCTTCATCGATTTTGGCGAATCCGCCGAAGCGGCCGTCCATCGCGAAATTCAGGAGGAAGTGGGCCTGAAGTTGCGGGATCTTCGTTTCATCGGCTCGCATCCCAACGCCTACCTCTTCGGCGGCGTCACCTACCCGGTCCTGGATCTGTTCTTCTCCGCGGAAGCCGTCGGCGCTGCGGAGTCTCCGGCGCTCGAAGAAGTGTCGTCCGTGCACTGGCTCAATCCCGCGCAGGTGGACCCCGAGTCGCTGGCCTTTCCATCGATGCAATTCGCCTTCCGCCAATGGCTCGCCGCCGGGAGCCGTCCGACGGCCTGAGGCGAATCGGCGAATCGGCGAATCGGTGAATCTCCCGCGCTCATTGGAATGACAATTCCCATCGTCCGATTATGTTTGCCGCATGTTTTCTCTGAAGGGTAAATCGGCCATCGTCACCGGCGCGGGATCGGGAATCGGCGAAGCCATCGCCGAAGCGTTGGCGGGGGCGGGGGCTCATGTGGTGATTGCCGACATGAACGAAGCGTCCGGAAACGCCGTGGCCCAACGTCTCACCGCCGCCGGTGGGCGGGCCGATTTTCTCAAGCTGGACGTCACCCGGGATGAGGACTTCACGGCGGCCGTCGCTTGCTTTCCGAAGCTGGACATCGTGGTGGCCAACGCGGGGATCGGGCACGTCGGCACCGTTCTGACCACGAAGGTGGCGGATCTGGATCGGGTCATGGATGTGAACGTGCGCGGGGTTTTTCGCACCATGCAGGCCTGGCTCCCGGGGATGGTGGAGCGCGGTTACGGAGTGTTGCTGAACTTGTGTTCCACCGCCGGCCTGGGCGGACTGGTGGATCGCTTCGCCTATAGCACCAGCAAGCACGCGGTGCTGGGCCTGACCCGCAGCGCCGCGCTGGACCTCGCGAAAACCGGCGTGCGGGTCAATTGCCTGTGTCCCGGCCGGGTCGAGACGCCGTGGGTGGCCCAGATGTTGACGAGATATCCCGACGAAGCGGCCGCCCGTCGCGAGATGGCGGCGACCCAGGCGATGGGACGCATGGGAACACCGACCGAAGTCGCGGCGGCGGCCCTTTTTCTGGTCAGCGACGAAGCCTCCTACATGACCGGTGTGGCGCTGCCCGTCGACGGCGGCTGGACGGCCGGCATGTTTCCCCGCAAGGCCTGACCGGGAGGGGGCCAAAGTCTGGTCACTACGCACCGAGGTTCCTGACGGAAAGTGCTGGCCGAATTCCCAGCCTTCAGCAGTGTACCCGAAATGAATCGATCAGCATCCGCTTGGAACGTGTGCGTTGCCGTGGTCGTGGGTTTTGTTCCGGCCTTCGGCGCGGACGAGTTCCAAGTCTTGTCGGATGATTTCGGGACCACGAAAAAGCTGGCCGGAGTGCATCATGCGGTAACGAGCAATCCCAATGGAACGGCGATCAATTTCTGGACGGCGAAATCGGAGGGCGGCAACGCCACGGACGTCGGGCTTTCCAATCCGCACATGGCGGGGACTGATGCCTATGGCAATGTGTTCATCGCCGACAAAGCCAGTCATGCCATCCTCAGGATCTCGCCCGCTGGCTTGATCCGCAGCTTTGCCGGGACTCATGTGGCGGGCTTCAATGGCGATGGCCCGGCCCCGGCGACGACGCTTCAAATCAACAATCCCAACGGTCTTTTCGTCCTGCCTGCGGGAGTGGTCTACCTGCTGGACCCCGGGAACCATCGCATTCGCCGCGTGGATACGAACGGCGTGATGCGGACGGTGGTGAACGATCCCGAACCCCGCTGGGCCCCCTCCGGACGCGCGCTTTGGGTGAGCCCCGACGAACAGCTCATTTACTATTCCCACGAGTTTCTACCACAAGTGGTGAACGGCGTCACCAATGCCTTCAGCGACGGGGCAGCCATCAAGCAGTGGACCCCCCAGCAGGGCATTCAGACGGTTTGCAGCCGGGCCGTGGGATTCCAAAATCCGGGCAATCTCGACGTCAATCCGATCGACGGAAAACTCTACGTGACCGACCGCGCTGAAGAAGACACCTCCAATCTCGCCGCCGGGCTTTTTCGCATTGAAGGTCCGGACCGGCGAACCCGCATCACGGGCGACGTCACCCAATCAGCCGCGGCCGATGGGCAACTGGCGCTCGAAAGTTACCTCGCCCAACCCCGCGGCATCACGTTCCGTCCCGATGGTTCTTACTTCCTTTGTGGCCACAAAGACGGCGGCGTGTGGTTTGTCGACACCCAGGGGATTCTCCACGAATACCTCCACGGATCCGGAAAAAAGGATGGCTACTCCGTGGACGACGGCCTGCATCCGCCGTTGCTGGACAGCACCTATTTTGCCCAACCGCGCGCGGTCACCCTCGCCCCCAATGGCAATCTGATCGTCGTCTGCAACGACAGCGGTTATGTGTTCCAAATCACGGCCGCCCATCCGGACCTGCCGCGGGGTTTGCGCTTGGAACGGTCGGGCCCCGAGCTCGTGCACCTTCGCTGGACGGGGACGCCAAGGCGGGGTTTCCGCGTGGAACGGAAGGACAATCTCTCGGCCGTCGGCTGGACCCCAATCGGAGCCACGGGGGCAGGTCCCGCCGGTTCCGCGGAATTCTTCGATCCCGTGTCGGCCGGCGTACCGCACGAATTCTATCGCGTGCTTCCGGCACTCTAGAAAAAGCTTAGCACTACAACGACACCTTCAGAAAATGAACCGCGGATGGCGCGGATAACGCAGATACAGAAAGTCACTTTTCGAGTCTATCCGCGTCATCCGTGTCATCCGCGGTAAAAATTCTTTGGAAGTGTCGCTGTCGTGCGAGGCACCCGGCGAGTGGGATCGGAGTGCATCACCCGCCGGGCCCGCAACCCCGGTCGAGCGTTACTTCTTTTTCTTCGCCGCCTTTTTGCCGCGGCCCTTGAAAGTCAGCTCGGCGATCCCGGATTTGTCCAGTTCACCAAAGCCCAGTTTGGTGAGCTTGGCGTATTGCGCGAAAGTCGCCGCGGCGAGCGGGAGATTGAGCTTCGCCTTTTTCGCCAAGGCCAGGGCAATGCCGGAATCCTTCGCGGCGTGGGCGGCGCTGAAAAAACAGCTGTGGTCGCGATTCACCATGTCCTCGCCATCCGTGGCCAGCACGCGACTGTTCGCACCGGTCTGACTGAAAACCTCCATCAACACCTTCAGGTCGAGTCCCAGCGCGGAACCCAGGCCAAGCCCCTCGGCCAGACCGGCGGTATTGATGTTCATCACCATGTTGACCAGCGCCTTGACCTGACCCGCCTTGCCCGCCGGTCCGATGTAACGGAGCAGTTTGCCATCGTCGGAGAGCTTGACGAGCAGCGGCTTCGCGGCATTGAAGACAGCTTCCTTCCCGCCGATCATCAAGTACAACGTGCCGTTCAATGCCTGGTTGATGCTGGACGCCATGCAGGCCTCGAGGCTGTTGGCCCCCACCTTCGCCGCCCGCTTTTCCACTTCGACATGGGTGGCCGGCGAAACCGTGGCGCAGTTGATGAAGGTGCGGCCCTTGGCGCCGACCAGCAGACTGTCGCCCTTCGTCGCAAACACCTCGCCCATGGCCTGGTCGTCCGTCACCACGGTCAGAATGATGTCGCTGGCCGCCGTGACCTCCGCGAGCTTGGTCGCGTGGGTGCAGCCCAGTTCCGTCGCCACGGCGGCGGCGGATTCGGCACGCACGTCATAGACGGCGCCGATCTGATAGCCCTGACTCTTGAGCCGGCGGGCCATGTTTGCGCCCATGCGACCCACTCCAACAACTCCAATGCGTTCGCTCATGTGTGAAAAGTTCCTGATGATTCCGCCATCCCCTGCCCGGGACCAGGGACTTTGAAACCCTGCGCACCGGAAAAGGGTAGGGCAATTTATGTGATCGAACCCCGGCCCGCACGGACTCTTTTTCCGGAGTCCCACCTCGCTTCCGACTCAGCAAAGGCCGGCGTAACGGAGGCACTCCTGGAAAGCCACCTCCATCTCCTGGGCCGTGGGCAGCGCACTGTAAAAGTGGCAGGCGATGGCGAAGAGTCCGCAGGCGCACAGCACCGGATAGAGAATATTCTCCGCCCGGCAATCCACCCGGGCCACCTCGGCCAATCGCACCTGTCGAGGCCCATGGAACCGGGCGGAAACCTCCGCCCGATCGGCACAGGGCGCCCCGGAATCCACCGCCGATGACTCAACCGTCTGCTCTGTCGCTTTCATATTCCGATTCCAATCTCGAGACCTTGCTGCCGGCTCGATCCGTTCCCGTGGTGACGAATACCCGGGATCCCCGTGACATGTTTCAAAAGGTTCCACGGATCGCACTACAGCGACACTTTCTGAAAGTAAACCGCGGATGGCGCGGATAACGCAGATACGGAACCCCACTTTTCGAGTCCATCCGCGTCATCCGCGCCATCCGCGGTCAAAATTCTTTGGAAGTGTCGCTGGAGTGAGAGGTTGCGGTTTGGTTCGCCGAAGTCGTGCCGCCGTGCGGTCGACCGCCAGAATGCGTCTGAGGAATCCTCGGTCGCGGCCACGGATTTCGTTTCTCCAATTGGCCGATCTGTCAGCTTGCCCCGAATGCATCGCTTTTTCGCACCCATGGGCGTCGGCACCGATCCGATTCTGATCCTCGACGGCGCCGAGGCCCACCATGCCGCCGTCGTCCTGCGGGTGCGGCCGGGTGAGGCGGCCACAGTGCTGGACGGCGCGGGCACGGAGTGGGGCGGAACCATCCACCGGGTCGAGAAGCGTCGGGTGGAACTGCGCTTGACGGAACGCCGACAACATCCGGCGCGCCCCGGCAGCCTTCACCTGGCCGTGGCCTTGTTGAAAGGAAGGGCCTGGGACATGGTCCTGGAGAAAGCCACCGAACTGGGCGCGACGTCGATTCAGCCTCTTGCCGCGGAGCGATGTGTCGTTCGGATTCCGGAAGTGGAGGCGGACGCGAAGCTGGCGGGTTGGCGGGCCACCACCATCGCGGCGGCGAAGCAATGTGGGACGCCGTGGCTGCCCGTGATCGGTCGACCGCGGCGTCCGTTCGAATGGCTGGCCGGACCCGAGATCCAACAGCGAAATCCCGCCGACGAACCGTTGTTGGTGGCCTCCTTGGAACCGGGGACAGACACCATCCGTCGGGCGGTGATTCAGTCCTCACCGGAGGGACATCCGCGGGCGAAGCGCGTGACGTTGGTGGTCGGTCCGGAAGGTGATTTTACGCCGGCGGAGTACGCGGAGTTTCGGGCCGTGGGCGCAAAGCCCGTTTCCCTGGGACCGCTGGTATTGAGAGCGGACACCGCCGTCATCGCCGGCCTCGCCGTCCTCCAGGCGGTATTGGCAGAAGCCACCGCAGTGGTTTCAAGTCGGGCTGTGTGAGGGCAGACTGTCCGACGACCATTCGCAGGGCTGGTCACCGGTGCGAATTGAGATGTTGAAAAAGCACTGGGATCTCAAATTGCGGCTCTTCCGCAGAATTCGCGGGTAGCGTTTAGGTGACTGTGGGTAGATCGGGTGTGGACGGTGGATGGTGGTGGATGATCAGAGGATTCCGTCCAGGGCCCGGTTCCTGGATATCGGCCGCCCGCCCCTTCCTGTTTCCAGAGATTCTGGCGCGGCTCAATCGGATGATGAAGCAACACCGAATCTCGCCCCAATCGCGGTCGACGCTCGAATTACATGCGCCGGTCGACAAAGGCGCCTCGACGTGGGTTGATTGGTCTCCGGAGCCCATCGCCGGAGCCAGGCGATGGGCGGAGACCCGGAAAACAATCGAAGCGGAGTTAGAGCGACTTCGGCGGCAAGAAATCCGTGCCCTCGACACACCCACGCCACGCCCGCGTTCCGGTCGGGTGGAACAGCAGCGTTTGTTTTCCCGATGCGCAAAAATTCAAAAGGTTGAATGCCGCGGTGGCGGTCCAACGCTTTGGCGTCGAACGGGAATGGCGGTTCGCCTTCTTCCGCGGGGTCCCCGTGCAGCGATGGGGCGAGCCGCGAGTAACACAGGATGTCGACTGGACGATCTTCGCGGGATTGGGGGGAGAAGAAGCGCCCATTGAGGGTCGGTTGGGTGCGTTTGCAGGTCGGATTCCTGAAGCCGCCGAGTTTGCGAGAAGCCGAAGCGCCTCCTGCCGTCGGCGGTCTACGGGTGGATCCGCCGTTCCCACTTTTGCAAGGCCACACCCAGGGCTTCCACCGGGAGCCCCACGACGTTGGTGAAGGATCCCTCCACGGTGTCGAGAATCAAATGCCCGTGGTCTTGGGCAGCGTAGGCACCCGCTTTGTCCAGCACGTGGACACGGGCCAGATAGTGTTCGATGCCTTCCGGGGTCAGTGTCCGGAAGCGAACCCGGGTGACCTCGGCAAAGCGATGCAGACGACTGGCCGACCGGTGGATCAGGCAGACGCCGGTGATCACTTCATGAACGCGACCCGAAAGTCGACCGAGCATCCGCCGCGCTTCGTCGACATCCGCCGGCTTGGCCAGCGGTTGATCATCCAGAAACACCAGTGTGTCCGCGCCGAGAACGAGGTGATCGGGAAACCGATCCGCCACCACCCAGGCCTTGGTCTCGGCGTTCAGCTCGCACAGGAGCCGCGGGCCGACGCTGGGATCCTCCGACTCCGCCGCCGCGCTGGCGACGATCTCGAAGGTGGGCACCAGTTGTCGCAACAACTCCGCCCGACGGGGGGATTGCGACGCGAGGATAAACGGAGGCAGCGCCATCGTCGAAAGCGTGGCAGAAAAACGGCGGCGGAGAATGGTTTCCCGACGCTTCGAGCCTGTTTGAAAATTGAAAGGGGACCCCTTTTAATTTTCAAACAGGCTCTGAGGAACCGACGGCGAATTCCGTGACGCGGGGTTTCCGCCTGCATTTTCCCGGGCCAATATAAAAGGGTGGCGCGGAAATACATGCTGATCGCGGGTGACCCAAGCGGAGATCAACTCGCGGCGGAACTGGTGACGGCGTTGCGCGTCGCGGCACCGGACGCGGAATTCTTCGGCGCCGGCGGACCGCAGATGGCCGCCGCCGGAGTGGCGTTGTCGGAGGATCTCACCCGTCATGCCGTCATCGGACTGGTCGAAGCCCTCCGGAAATACGCCCAGTTGCGGCGCATTTTTTGGCGCCTGATGGACGAGGCGAAACGGCGACGACCGGAGGTGTGGATCGGGGTGGACTACGGTGGCTTCAACCTCCGGTTTGCCCGGGCCCTGCGGGCCGCAGCGCGCGCGGCGCCGGATTGGCCACTGCGGATCGTTCAGTTTGTGTCGCCCCAGGTCTGGGCGTCCCGTCCCGGACGCGCGCAGGTGCTCGCGGCAAATCATGACCTGTTGTTGAGCATCCTGCCGTTTGAAAAGGCCTGGTATGCGAAACGGGCGACGGGATTGCCTGTCGAATACGTCGGCCATCCGTTGGTGGACCGGCACGGCATCGCGCCGCAAATCCGCGACGTCCCGGCGGTTTCCCCCGACGTGCTTCCCACGGTGCTGCTGCTGCCAGGAAGCCGCCGCGGGGAACTGCGTCGACACTGGCCCGTCCTCAAGGAAGCCGCCGCGCGGATCGCCGCGGCAGTTCCGGTCCGGTTGCTCGCGGTGCTGCCGACGGAAGATCTGGCGATGATGGCCCGCGCCGATGGCCCAGCGGTTCCCGGCTTGGAGATCCAGGTCGGTGGACTCAGCACGGCGTTGCAGTCCGCCCGCATTGCGCTGGCGTCCACCGGCACCGTCACTCTGGAATGCGCGTGGTTTCGGGTGCCGACGATCGCCCTCTACCGGACTTCCTGGAGCACTTATCAGGTGGGCAAACGCATCATCACCGTGCCGTACCTGGCCATGCCCAATCTGCTCGCCGGCGAGGCCGTGATGCCCGAGTTTGTCCAGCAGGAAGCCACGGGCAAAAACCTGGCGGAGGCGGCCATTGCGCTGCTGCTCGACCCCGCGCGCCATGCGGCCATTCAGGAAAAGTTGGGCGAAGTGGTCGCCCAACTCGGCGAAGCGGGCGCCTGCCAGCGGGCCGCCGCGCACATCCTGGCCTTGCCACGATAAGGCAGGCTCATCGCACTACTGTGACACTTTCAGAAAATGAACCGCGGATAGCGCGGTAACGCAGATACGGAACCCCATTTTTCGAGTCCATCCGCGTCATCCGCGGTCGAAATTCTTCAGAAGTGTTGCTGAAATGCCAGGTCCGATTCCGTCGCCCGAGGCTCAGTCTGGGTTTCCGTCGGATCCCAGCTTTTCCCACGCCCGGCGGAAGGGCAGACGAATAACGGTCCGTAAAAAAATCTGTCGCACTTCCCGCCGGGTGATCTTCACCCGCTGGGAGGCATCAAGCACATTCGCGGTTCGCAATCGCCGCAGGGTGGATTGACCGATCAACACCGGCCAGGCACATCCGAGTCGGAGACGCCACTGCGTAAAGGGCAATCGATTCGTGTAGCGCCAACCGGCCGCGAGATGCGTCTCCGCCTGGTCCAGCCAGCGGCCATAGACCGGTCGCAGACGATCCATGTTTTCAGCCGACAGCAAATCCGCCGGTTGGAGCCCGACCTCGGCCAGTTCATCCGCCGGCAAATAACAGCGTCCCTGACGCAGATCGCGGGGGATGTCGCGCAGGATGTTCACCAGTTGCAGTCCTCGCCCGAAGCCAAGTCCATCGGACAGCAACGCCGCGGTGTCGACCGGCGCGGTGGGAAAAAGTTTTCGCTGACACAGCCGCGTCCAGAAGCCACCCACACAACCGGCGACGCGATAGGTGTAGTCGTGGAGTTCGATCGCATTTGCCAAGGCCAGTATCCGCTTCTCCGTGGCTTGCCCAAAACGCTGCAGATCGAGGATTTGTCCGCTGGCGATGGTGTGGAGCACCTCCTGGACCGCCGAGCGATCCTCCGGGCTCAGCGTCCGCAGGACCGCAATCGCCTCCTCCACCCGCAAGAGCAATTGACGCTCGGCGGCAGAGGCATTGTCGGCGGGCGTGGCATCGCGACAAAACGCCCGGAAATCGACGGGTTCAACCCGCGCGCCGTCCAGTCGACGACCGAGGGTTTCCAACGCCGCGAGACGTTCCGCCACCGGCACCAAGGAGGTATCGGCAATCGTGTCGGTGGTGCGGGCGAGCAAATACGCCACACCGATCGGCCGCCGGACCGGGCCGGGCAACACCTGCAACGTCCGATAGAACGAACGGGACACCGCGCTCAGAAGGGCGCGGAGCAAATCGGGTCCCGGGACGGCACCGGAATCGGAGGTTGGCTTCACCAGCGAACGGATTCGGTGAGGAACAGATGTCCGCTCCGGGCGGAACCCGGATAAGTGCGATACAGCGGGAAGCGGCCGGCGAGGTTTCCGCGCATCAGGGCATCGAAATAGAACCGGCCCCAGGCGAAATCCGTGTTGTAGTCAAAAAACAGGCGCATCGGGGCCTCGGTCGTCAGCGGCGACAGATACAGGGCATTGATCGGGCGTTCAAAATCGTTGATCTGGAAAAAATCCTCCGGAAGCGTGCGCGCCCCCTTCGCCTCTTCGCCCTTGCGTTTGTCGTCCTGCACCCGTAACGACAGGTTCACGCAATCGCGATCCCCATACCACGCCACCGCCCAGGGGATGTCGGACATGATCATTTCGTCTTTCCGCATGAAACCCGAGAGCGTCTGCACCAGCCCGGGGTGATACAACGGGGCGACGATCGTTTCCTGCCGCGGGGGCAGCAGGGAGGTGAGCAACGGCAATGAAACGACGAACGCCACCAGACCCAGCCCGAGATCCCGCAATAACAGGTGATTCCACTCGATCGCATCCACCAGCATGGCCGCAAACGCAGACCCAAAAATCAGCATCAGGGGCATGACCAGAATGAGCACGTTCTCCGAGTTGATGGCCGGCACCAGCTGGCTCAATTGGGTCTGGCAAAACGGTTCGAGGAGATAAAGCCAGACCACCGTGGCCAACGTAAAACGATGGAGTCGACGCCGGCCGACATCCTGAAACTGGACCATCAGTCCCGCGAGAAACAGCGCCACCAGCCAGTTACTGCCCAGGCGCGGAAGCGGATTTCGCAGGGTCTCCGTCGCCCCCTTGATCCATTTGGTTTTGAAACTCTCGTAGTTCGGGATTTGCTCCGCTTGCAAGGACTGCTGGGTCCGCTCCAGGCGATCCACCGGCAGTTTATCGGTCAGGGAATAGAGCGTGTAGCCCGCCGTGCCAAACGGTTGACCGGAAAGCTTCACGTTGCGATAGAGCCAAGGGGCGATGGCGACCGCAAAAATCACCACCACAACCGGGACCAGCGACAGCCGGCGCCATCCACCGCAGACCAGCAGGAAGCCCGCCACAGGCACGATCAACCAACCGAAGCTGTAGCTGGTCAGGCACCCCAACCCCAGAAGGGCCCCCACTCCGCACGCCAGCAGCAACTGCCGACGGAACGAGGGCGCGGCCACGTCCCGACCCAGGGCTTCCAGACGCACCAGAAGCCCGAAAATGAGCAACACCAGGAACAGAAGAAACGGCGTGGCCAGACCATTGGTGGCACAACGCCAGAGGGTCTCCGTCCCGATAAACGCCAGCGCCGCCAGTTTTCCCACCGCCGCTTCAAACATCCGGGTGCCCAGCCGATAGACCAGTATCGCGGAGATGGCCAGCCAGCCGAGATTGAAAATGCTGATGACAATCTCCATCGGCGGCCGATTGGTGAAGGCCTCCCCTTTTCCCACGGAGGTGTGATACAACTCCGGCGTGAGTTTGAACAAGCCGGCCAGCAGGGTTGGATAGACCGGCGGGTATTGGAGGTCGGGAATGGTCTTGCGCAGCAGACCGGCATCCGAAACCCCGTCCTGCCGCGCCTTCTCCCGCTGCAGATGCAGAGCGAACGGGCGGATGTAATGAGTCGAGAAGCCTTTGCCGCGCGCGATATTGCGACCGATCTGGGCCATGTCCATGGCTTCCGGATTGCTGAAATTGCGCGCCTCGGTGAAGAGGAAGATCACGGCCACCACCAGCCCGAGAAAACCAAACAGGATCCCCTGCAGGATTTTCGGCCCGGCACCCTCCTCCAGCATGTAGATGTAGTCTTGAATTCCCTTGGGCGGGCCGGAGTGGGTGGATGGTGATGACATGAACGATCAGGCGGACGTGGACAAAAATGGTTGCGTGGTTTTCCCGGCGGCGGGGCGGCGACGGGCGACCCGTTAGTCGAGGTGAGCCAGGACCTCGATTTCAACCGATGCACCCCGTGGCAGGGCGCTCACCTGGACGGTCGAGCGGGCCGGGAAAGGTGCCGGAAAATGTTTCGCGTAGGCGTCGTTCATTGCCTGGAACTCGGCGAGGTTGGTCATGTACACGGTCGTTTTCACCACCGCCGCAAATCCCAGCCCCTGGCTCACCAGGATCAGGCGGATGTTTTCAATCACCCGTTCCGTCTGGGCCGTGATCCCCACGGGACAGGGGCCGCTCGGATGGGCCGGATCGATGGGTATCTGACCGGAGCAGAAAAGGAATCGGCCGCACCGGATGGCATGACTGTACGGGCCCAGCGCCGGCGCGGCGCCCGGTATGGAAGGAGCTTCTTTGGTAGGCATAACAGCAGGCAGATTACTGAAAGGGACAGGGGGACGATCGGAAAGGATTTATCGGGTCTCTTCGTACCAAGCCATCTGGATGTTTTCCAGTATTTTCTCGTTCGAACCTTCCGGCCGATCTTTGAAGCCTTCCAACTCCAGCACCATCTTGTGGAGCTTCGGGAAGCTGAGTTTGAGCGGATCCTGATCGGGGAACTTGTCCCTCAAAGCCCAGGCGACTTCTTCGTGATCCTTCCAAGTAAGCGTCATACCCCCCATTCCTCGCCGCATCGGTCCCCACCGTCAAACGACCTTCAACACCACCACGGTCAAATCATCCTGTTGCGGACCCGGTTCCACAAAGCGGCGGACGGCGTCGCAGAGGTTCACGGCGAGCTCGGCCGCCGACAAGTGCCGGTGCTGCCGCAGCACGTCCAGCGCCCGTTCAATGCCGAAACATTCCGTCCCCGCCGGATTGGTGGCTTCGTCGAGTCCATCGGTCAGGAACAGAACGATGTCGCCGGGCTGCAGCACGGCGGTCGGTCCGTTGCTGCACGGCAGGTCCGGCCGGCGACCCAGTGGCGGTCCGGTGCGACGCAACGAAGCCTTGAGCTGGCCGTCGGCACTCAGAACACAGGTGGGGGGATGCCCGGCGCTGGCATATTCCAGCACCCGCGTCTCCGGCACCAAGCGGGCGAGGTGCATCGTGATATAGCGCTCCGTGCCGAGATCCTCCGCCAGGGCGCCGTTGGCCTGGGTCAACAAAGTGCCGGGATCCGATTCGTACCGGGCCAGATAACGGAGGTAGGCCCGGGCCTCCGCCATCAGCAGCGCCGGTCCGACGCCATGACCGCTCACGTCAGCCACCACGATGGCCCAGGAACCATCCGGCAGGGGCAAAAAATTGTAATAATCACCGCCCGCCGCCTCGGCAGGTCGCGAGATTCCCGCCAGGTCGTATCCGGGAATGACCGGGGCGGAGGCAGGGAACAGCCGTTGCTGAATTTCCGCGGCCGCGGCGAATTCTTCCCGGTTCTTCTGCAACTCCGCCTCGGCCCGACGGCGCTCGGCAATGTCGCGACAAAAGGCCACCACCCACAACTCCTCCTTCATGCGCATCTCGGTGATCGCGATTTCCACCTCGGCCGTGGCGCCATCGCGTTTTCGGGCCTGCACTTCGAGGCAACGGCGGACGGCGGGATTCCGCGCCTGACGCCACCAATCGCCTGCGGAGGTGCTGGTGGGCTGGAGCACGTCGAGGGTCTGCCCGGCGAGTTGTTCCGGCGTCCAGCCAAAAACCGCCGCGCTGGCGGGATTCGCAAAACGAATGACGCCGGTGAGGTCCAGCAGCAGTACGGCGTCCGTGGAATTCTCCCAGACACTCCGGTAGCGCAATTCACTTTGCTGAAGATCCGCCTCCGCCCGGCGCCGCGCGGCCCGGGAGGCCGCATCCCGCAGTTCCCGCTGCACCGCCGGCACCAACCGTCCCAAGGCGCCCTTCATCAGAAAGTCGTGCGCCCCCGCTTTCATCGCAGCAATCGCCACGCCTTCCTCGATGCCACCCGAAACAATGATGAAGGGAATGTCGTGACCGCTCTTTTGGACCACGCCCAGCGCCTCCGGAGCGGAAAAACCCGGGAGTTGATGATCGGCAAGAACAAAATCCCACGCCTCCGTCGACAAGGCCGCCTGCAGGGCGTCGGCACTCTCTACCCGTCGATACGTGACACTCCAACCGCCGCCGCGGAGCAGATTGATCAGAATCCGGGCATCCAACTCGGAGTCCTCGACCACCAAGACCCGCAGCGGTGTCGCCCGCAGCGCCGAGTTCATTTCCGAAGGCACCATAATCCAGCCCCCGGGCGATCCGGCCGCTCCCGCCCGCCCCGGATCCACCTTGGCGAATAAATGGCAAAGCAGGACGCAGCATTCGCAGCCGTCAAAGGCGGCGTCACCCTCGCCAACGTCGGAAGACCGTCAAGTTGAGACTTGGTGAATGTGGGCGAATGGGCGCTAATGCGAGTTGCCGCGTTGGGACACAAGCCACACAGAGAACCGCGATGCTGGTCCGCTCTGAGTTCGGGTATTCGCTCGGGCCGCGCGTCCGCCTGTGAAAGCGGCAGAGGACTTCCGCAGTCCAAAACCTCGCGGAACCCACGAGGCGCTTGAGGAGTCGCGACAGCGTCGGGGAGTGCGGTAGTCCTCTACCGCTTTGCCACGGCAGCTGCCCGGGAATGCGACCCCAATAGTGGTTGGAAACTTTCGCCCCGGAGCCAGACAGCACCAGATCGGGAAGATTCGCCGGCGCCCCACTTTCTGTTAGTCTACAAGTGTGGATTGGCAGCAACCTGTCGCTCTCGCCATCGTGGGGCTGACCGCCGGACTTTTCGCCTGGCGGCCGCTGCGCCGTCGTTTCGGGCCACGGCAATTCAGCTGGCAACGCGATACCGCCTGCGGTTGCAGTGGCAGCGGGTCCTCGGGCGCCAAACCGCCCGGGCTTCGGGTCTCCGGACGACGCGGAGAACGCGCCCGGATCGAAGCCTCTTGAAACCCTGGACACACCGGGACATTGGACGGGGTGGCGACCGACTTGGGAGCGTCCACGGGGCGCGGGTTCCCCGGACCCGCTCCCTTCGCCGGAACGAATCCCGGAACGAATCCCGCATTGAATCCGGAAAATCTACCTGTTAGTTGTTCCGTCATCGAACCTTGTTCGCCTCTGTCATAAATTGTGAAGCCGACTGATCTTCGCGGTATCCTCCGATACATTCCACGATTCCGGGAAAAGACCTTCATCCTCGCTGTCGATGGCGCCATCGTTACCGACGATAATTTCCCCAACCTCCTGCTGGATATTGCCGTCCTTCGTTCCCTGAACATCCGCATCGTGCTGGTGCATGGTGCGGCCAAGCAGATCGCCGACCTCGCCGTCGAGCGCGGGGTTCAGGCCTCGGACTTTGACGGCGCGGGCATCACGGACGCCGACACCCTCCAGTTGTCACTGACCGCGGCCAACCGCCTCACCCACGAAATTCTGGAAGGTCTCGCCGCCAACGATCTCCGCGCGGTTTCAACCAACGCCATCATTGCGCACCCGTTGGGAATCATCGGGGGCATCGATCACCTTTTCACCGGGAAGGTCGAGCGGGTCGACGGGGAGATGCTGCAAACCCTGCTCGCCCAGGGGATGGTTCCGGTGATGCCTCCCTTGGGCTTCGACGGCGAGGGCAAGACCTACCGGGTGAATTCCGACGCGATTGCGCTGTCGCTCGCCGAACAATTGAAGGCCAGCAAACTGATTTTCCTGACCTCGGCCGCCGGTCTCACCCGGGATGGACAATTGCTGCGTCAGATCGCCGTCTCCGAACTCAAACAACTGCTGACCGTCAATGCGGGCGCGGTCCCCGGCGTCCAGCTTTCCAAGGCCCGCCACGCCGTGGCGGCCTGCGAAGCGGGAGTGCCGCGCGTCCATGTGATCAGCGGCACCGTCGACGAAGGTCTCCTGGCCGAGGTGTTCAGCAACGAGGGCATCGGGACCCTGGTTTATGCGAACGAATACACCCAGATCCGCCGTGCCTTGAAGAAGGATGTTCGAACCCTGATCGCCCTCACCAAGAATTCCATGGCCGCCGCTGAATTGGTGAAGCGGAGCCGGGCCGCGATGGAGAAGCAGATCGGCGACTATTTTATCTACGAAATCGACAAAAACCCGGTGGGCTGCGCCGCCCTGCACGTCTATCCGGAGCAAAATGTGGGCGAACTGGCATTTCTCTTCGTCAACCCGTCCCACGAAAATCAGGGCATCGGGCGCAAGCTCATCACGTTCGTTGAAGCCAAGGCCCGCGAACTGGGACTGGAACGGCTCATCACCCTGAGCACCCAGGCCTTCACCTACTTCGAGCAAAAGGGCGGCTTCGGCGTCGGCTCACCCGAAGACCTCCCCGCGGGCCGTCGCGAGCGTTACGACGCCAGCGGACGCAACTCGAAGATTCTGCTGAAGAAACTCCGGTGACCGCCCGCCAACGCCGACGCGCCTAGCGCTTCGACTTGGGATCCTGGTTGGCGGCCAATTGCTCGTCGTTGACCACCGTTTCAACGCCATTGGCCGGCACTTCGAGACCGGCCAGCCAGACCAGGGAATTGAGGAACACCTTTCGCTGATTCGGGTCGCCCCAATTCTTATGGGTGTGCCCGCCCGTGAAGCCAAATCCGCGACCGCCATTCGGACGCACCTTCACCCACATCATCGTCTCCGTGCGACCCGCCGCCGCCACGATGTGATCATACGGACCCGCCGGCCAGACATACGGCCCGCGCCGGACGGCGTCCGTCGGGATGGCCGTCAGGATCGGCGTGATTCCGCTCCTGCCCTCGTCCCAGCGCATGTTGAAGTACCATTCGTCGCGGGTGCTGAACGGTTTCACTCCCCGCGTCACTGGATGGCGCGGAAAAGTGCGAAACTCCGGCGACCACATCGGATTCACACTGAAGTGGTCCTCGTAGTAACCGCCGATCCACTTTTGAAACGCCTGGCCCGGATCGCCCTTGGGAACTTCCACGCCGTAGTGGGCGAAGCCGAGTCCCACGCCGCGGTCCGCCAGCCCATTCAGGAACTGCAGGTGATCCGCCTGCACCGCCGGATGCCCGCCACCGCCGTCGGCAAAAATCACCACGGCAGCCGCCCCCGCGAACACGGCGCTGTCCGGCACCACCCGGCCGCCCTCCACGCGGGTCGGCCAACCGTTGGAATAGACCTCGACCTGCAATCCAGGAAATCCGGCGAGGGCCGATTGGAACAACAACGCACCGGCACGAAACTCATGCATGCCGGGCGGATGCGATGGCTTGCCCGCGATCAGCAGCAACCGCTTCGGCGCCTGCGCCACGGGAGTCTGGCAACCCGTCAACGCCAGCAATCCCAGGACCAGTCCGGCCAGCCACCCGATTTGTCCCCAACGAAGACACCGCTTTCTCAGTATTTGCATAGGAATCCGGAATCATGACGGATTTCCCCACCGGGGAAAGCAAAGGGTGCCCGCGCTGAAAAGTCCCGTGAGCATCAGCCGCCCCCCGCCGTGGCCCCGATTCTGAACGGGCGTGAATCCGGCAGTCTCACATTGAATCCAGTGGCCGGACTGCGAGTATGCCGCCGACATGTCGTCTGTCTTGATTCAGGGATCTTCGCTCTCGGAAGATTCCGTCCAGCGGCTCCGGGAATTGACCGGGGCGGCCTCGCATTCCGCGCTGTCCCCCACCGCCGCCTGGCTCCGCAATGTCGCCGATCCGACTTCGCGCGCGGCGATCGATCTTGCCCGACACGCGCAACTCGACTTCACCCACGTCCCCCGCACTTTGTACGCCCGGGATTTCCGCCTGCTGGCGATGGACATGGATTCCACCCTGATCACGATTGAGTGCATTGATGAAATCGCCGATCAGGTCGGCGTGAAACCGCAGGTAAGGGAAATCACCGAAGCCGCCATGCGCGGTGAAATCGACTTCGCCGGTGCGCTCCGTCGGCGTGTCAGCCTGCTCGCGGGCCTGAGAGTCGAAGCCCTGGAAACGGTCTATGGGGAGCGGTTGCGGCTCTCACCCGGAGCGGAATCTCTGTTGGCGTTCGCCCGTGCCGCCGGTTGGAAAACGTTGCTCGTGTCCGGCGGGTTCACCTTTTTCACCGACCGACTGCGGGCCCGATTGGGATTGGATTCCGCACTGGCCAACACGCTCGAAGTGCGGGAGGGACGACTGACGGGCCAGGTCTGCGGATCGATCGTGGACGCTGACGCCAAGGCCGCGGAGGTGCAGCGCATTTGTCACCAGTCGGGCTGCGAGACCTCCGCGGCGGTGGTCGCCGGGGATGGCGCCAATGATCTCAAGATGATGGCCCTGGCCGGATGGTCCGTGGCGTTTCGCGCCAAGCCGGTGGTCCAGGCCAAGGCCAGCATGGCCATCAATTTCAACGGCCTCGACGCCTTGGTGAACGTCTTCGAATAATCGCGTCTAGGCACCCGGCACTTCCGCCCGAAACACCACCAGGCCGAGCGGCGGCAAGGTGAGAACAATGGAGTGGCGCTGATTCTGAACGGAAAAATCCTCGGCCGTCACACCGCCGCCGTTGCCCACGTTGCTGCCGCCGTATGTCGCGGCGTCGCTGTTCAGGACCTCGCTCCAGACCCCGGCCAAAGGCACACCGACACGATAGTCCCGCAGGGGGTTCGGCGTGAGATTCAGGACGGCCAGCACGTGATGCCCGCTCTCCCGATCGTGGCGGATGAAGCTCAAAATGCTGTTCCCATGGTCGGAGCAATCCACCCACCAGAATCCATCCGGTTCGTAATCGCCCCGCCACAAAGCGGGTTCGCGCTGGTAAAACGCATTGAGATCGCGCACCCAGTTCTGCGTCCCGAGATGATACGGGCCGGCATCGAGCAGCCACCAATTGACCTCACTCTCCTCCGACCACTCACGGCGCTGTCCGATTTCACCGCCCATGAACAACAGTTTCTTCCCGGGAAAAAGCCACTGATAGCCCAACAAAAGGCGTAAATTTGCGAAGCCCTGCCAATCGTCGCCCGGCTGGCGGCCGCGCAGTGAACCCTTGCCGTGAACGACCTCATCGTGCGACAGCGGCAGCACAAAATTCTCGTGCCCGTGATAAAGCATCGCAAAGGTCAGCTCGTTCTGGTGGTAGCGCCGATAAATGGGATCGCGTCCGAAATAGCCCAGTGTGTCATGCATCCAGCCCATGTTCCACTTGAGGCTGAAGCCCAGTCCGCCCAGCCACGCCGGCCGCGACACCATGGGCCAGGACGTGCTTTCCTCGGCGATTGTCACCACGCCGGGATGTTCCGTATGCACCACATGATTGAAGTGCCGCAGGAATTCCACCGCCTCCAGATTCTCGCGGCCGCCGTGCCGGTTGGGCACCCATTCGCCGGGCTGCCGCGAATAGTCGAGATAGAGCATCGAAGCCACGGCGTCGACCCGCAGGCCATCGATATGGAAGCGTTCGCACCAGAATAACGCGTTGGCCGCGAGGAAATTTCGGACCTCATGGCGGCCGAAATTGAAGATCAACGTCCCCCAATCCTGATGCGCCCCCTGACGCGGGTCTTCATGTTCATAAAGCGCCGTGCCGTCAAAGCGGGCGAGCGCCCAGGTGTCCCGGGGGAAGTGGGCCGGAACCCAGTCGATAATCACACCGATCCCCGCCTCGTGCAGGGTATTGACCAGAAACTGAAAGTCGTCCGGCGTGCCATAGCGACTGGTGGGCGCGAAAAAACCCGTCACCTGGTAACCCCAGCTCGGATAATAGGCATGCTCCGCCGGCGGGAGGAGTTCCACATGGGTGAAGCCGAGTCGCAGCAGATAGGCGGCCAGCGGGCCGGCGATGTCGCGATACCCGAGCGACTCATGCGCCGACTCCCGCCGCCACGAGCCCAGATGCAGTTCGTAGATGCTCATCGGTGCCCGCAGGGCATTCGCCTTGGCCCGTCGCTCCATCCAGGCGCCATCGTTCCAGGTGTATCCGCGCGTGTCCCAAACAATCGCCGCCTGCTTCGGGGGCAATTCAAAAAACGCACCAAAGGGGTCGGTGTGGATCGCGATCTGCCCGTGGGCATCGAGCAATTCAAACTTGTAAAGGGCACCCTTGGCCACGCCAGGGAGGAAGATCTCCCATACACCGCTCGAACCCAGCAGACGCATCGGATGCGCCCGCCCATCCCAGGCGTTGAAG
>JAYTHD010000013.1:0-29085 GCA_043732975.1 Verrucomicrobiota bacterium | reverse complement strand
CGGTGTCCGGCGTCGATATCGAAGACCAGGATGCCGGCGCCGCCGTATTCTAGGTAATTCCGGATGCCGGGCGTGACGACGTAGAGGTAACGCTTCAATCCGTCGGCCGCGGGTGGAGTGGCGGCCAGAACACCGGCGGTGAAGGAAGCTCCAAGCCCGAAGAGAAAGCCTCGTCGATTCATGATGGTGAGGGCGGTAATCTGGACCCGCCGGCGGGCGGGTAAAGGCGACAATCTCAAACGCCACCGAAACGACGGTGTCGGCGGGCGTATTCCTCCAGGGCCTCAAAAAGATGGGGCTTGCGGAAGTCCGGCCACAACGTCTGGGTGATCACAAACTCCGCGTAACTGAGCTGCCAGAGGAGGAAATTGCTGATCCGCATTTCGCCGCTGGTGCGGATCATCAGGTCGGGGTCCGGATAATGCCGCGTGTAGAGGTGCTCGTGAAACAGGCGCTCGTTAATCTCGGCCGGGTCCAGCGTGCCACTCTGAACCTTTTCCGCCAACTGCCGCGTCGCCTCGATCAGTTCCGTGCGACCGCCGTAGCTCAACGCCAACACCAGCGTGAGACCGGTGTTGCGGGCCGTCGCCGCCTTGGTTTTCTCCAGTTGTTGCTGGACCGTTTCCGGCAGCCGCCAGATCTGTCCGATCGCCTCGAGCCGGACGTTGTTCTTGTTCAGTTCGCCGATTTCGTTCTTGAGGAACCGCTGGAGATATTTCATCAGCGTGTCGACCTCGTCCTTCGGCCGGTTCCAATTCTCCACCGAGAACGCATAAAGCGTGAGGTACTTGATGCCGACCTCCCCGCAGGCCCGCAGGATGGTGCGGACCGATTCCACGCCATGCCGATGGCCCTCGACCCGCGGCAGCCCGCGCTGTTTCGCCCAGCGGCCGTTGCCATCCATGATCACCGCCACGTGGGTGGGCAGGTTGGATATCGCGGCGGGCGAGAGGCGGGATTCCGGCGTCATGGGAGACTTGGAGAGGAAGGAGCCGGCATTCGTTCAACACGGCGGCCACCGCACCCGGTGTCCCTGGAGCGGGTGCCAAGACACCCCGCTCCGATGGTGGACACCAAGCGGACTCCCATCAGGGGACGAAGTTCCCCGGCTCGATCTTGTCGATGCGCAAGCGGCGCGCCGAGGGGCCCTCACCGAATTCAACCTCCGTGCCGAGCGGCTTGTAGAGCAATGCCTGCGCCAGGGGCGTGAGGTAGCTGAGCAGGTTCTTATCCGGATCGCCATCCCAGGCGCCGATGAGCGTATAGACATCAACCTTGGCCGTGCGGACGTCCGTGACGGTCACAGCGGTTCCCGGGCTGACGATGTCGGTGCGGGGATCCTTGAAATCCGTGCCCCTCGCCCGGCTCAGTTCGCGCTCGATTTCGCCCTTGCGCCGGTTGAGCACCTTCTGCGTTTCCTTGGCGGATTTGTACTCGTGATTTTCCCGCAAATCGCCATAGCTCCGGGCGAGGGCGATGTCCTTCACGTTCGCCGGGATGTCCTTTTCCACGAGCTTCTGGTACTCGGATTTCCGCCGCTCGAGGCTCGGCCAGCTGACCAGGATGGTGTGATCCTCCTTCTTGTCGCCGCCCGTGATCATGCTCTGAATCTGGGGATACGCCCGGACGATCCGGGCCAGCAGCGACCGCTTGTCCATGTCGTCGAACACCGGCGACAATTGGAGATTCCGGGTCAAATCCCGGACCACGTCAATGTCGGCCGAACCGATGAATTCCGGGAGGAGATTCTGATCTTCGAGGATGAAGTCGTGGAGGCGGGTGGTTTTCTTCTCGTTGAAGGCATCCCGTTCCATCGCGCTCAGCATGGCGCGGAAGACCTCCGGTCCGAGGATGTCGGCGAAGTGATCCCCGCGTTCCTTGCCGAGCCAGAGGAGCAACTCGCTGGAGGCACCGTGCTGGGCGATCAACTTGGTGAGCGTTTCCTTCAGGAGACCGTCGCGTTTCTCCACCAGCATCAGCCGGGCGCACTCGCCGGCGAGTTTGGCCGGGACGAGGTTGATCATCATCACGACCTGGGAGGACCATTCGGGCACATGGTCCCGGAAGGATTCCAGCGCCCGCCGATGCTTGGGCGTGGAGAGTTCGCCAAAGAAATCGACCAGGCGGGGGTTCAACGACCAGACATCCTTGGGGGCTAATTCCTCGGCCACGGGTGGGGTCAGGCTGGCGGCTGCGCGCAAATCGTCCCGCAGGAACATGGCTTCCAACGCCAGCGCGGTCTGGGTGTGCTGATGCGACCGGATGTCGTTGTTCAGGGACTCCAGCACTTCGTTGAGCATCTGCTTATTGCGGATGTCATCCACGCTCTTGAGCATTTCGGAAGCGACCAGCAGCCGGTTTTTGAGTCCGCGGGCGGTCTTGAATTCCGCACCCAGACGATCCCCGATGCCGACCTCGGCCTCGGTGAAAAGGATCGGGTCGGTCTTCTTCGCCGGCACCGTGAAGTGTCCATCCCGCTTCATCTCCGAGCGCGCCACTTCCCACCACTTCTTCCAATCCGACTGGATCACTTCCGGCACCAACGCCGCCATGATGTGATCCGCGCTGGCCCGACCGCCGTAGGATCGCAGCACGGTTTTCACCACGGACAGATGGTGCAGGGCCGCCTCCTGCTTGAGGCCGGCGAGGTCCGTGTGTTTGCGGACGAGAATGTGGTCCGGCGGGATTGCCTTGAGGCTTTCGGCGGAAAAAACCAGATCCATGGAGTGCCCGGCCTTGGTGACGAAGTCGATGTTCAACCGCCCGAGCGCAGCGTCCAGCGCGGTGATACGTCCAAAACCCCAGCTTTTGTGCTGGCAGAACCCGGTCTTCACGAGCGCGAGCAGCGGATCAATGTGTATCTTTTGTATCTTTCCGGCGGCGACCAATTTTTCAAGTTCGTCTCTCATGGCAAAAGTAAGCGGTAGCAGGTGACGTTTCTATGTCTGACTGACACAATGGCCGGGTGGTAGAGAGAACACCAAGAGAAATCGCCTTCCGTGCATTGCGCCGGACAGAGGCTTCCGGAGACTTTTTGGAGCACCGGCTGGAGGCAGACGAGGGCTTTCGTGGGCTGCGGCCGGAGGATCGCCGGCTGGCGCAGGAGTTGGTGTTCGGCGTGTTACGACGCCAGGGCACCCTCGACTGGCTGATCCAGCGCCGCACGGGCGGACGTCGTCAGCACCCGGATATCCGCCGCCTGTTGCATTTGGGGCTCTACCAAATTTTTCATCTCGATCGCATTCCCCCGCACGCTGCCGTGCACGAAACGGTCCAGCTCGCCCGGGGGATGGGTCTGAGCCCCCAAACCGGTTTTTTGAATGCGGTCCTCCGCGAGACACTGCGGGAACTGCCGGCGATCCGTGAGGCGCTGGTGGCGTTGCGGGAGACGGATCCGGCGACGGCCTTCTCTCACCCGGCCTGGTTGTTGGATCACTGGCGGAAGCGACTGACGCCCGCTGAACTGGTAACGTTGCTGGAACAGAACAACCGCCCACCCTCACCGTTTGCGCGGGTCAATTCCCTGCGAACCGATGCCGCCACGCTCCGCCAACATTGGGAAACGGAGGGCGTCGTGGCGGAGGAACGGACCTTTCCCTGGGCCGGGGGGGAGACGCTGTTTGAGCTGAAGTCGCACCCGTCACTCGCCACGCTGCCGAGTTTTCAGCGCGGTGATTTTTACATCCAGGATCCCAGCACGGTGATGGCCGTGGCGTTGCTGGACCCACAGCCCGGGGAGTCCGTGCTGGACACCTGCGCCGCGCCGGGCGGGAAGACCACGCTGATCGCCGCGCGGTTGGGCAATCGCGGAACGGTCCGGGCGGAGGATACCAGCGCGGGAAGGCGCGCGCTGCTGACGGAAAATGCGGTTCGCCTGGGGGCCACCTGCGTCACGGTCGGCGCGCCTCCCGGCGTGGAAGCCGGCGCCGGGTCGCCGGATACCTTCGACCGGGTGCTGGTGGATGCCCCGTGTTCCAACACCGGCGTGCTCCGTCGGCGCGTCGAATTGCGCTGGCGGCTGAAACCGGAAACGCTCGGCGAACTCCACGAAGCCCAGGGCCACATCCTGCGGGCGGGCAGTCGTCGGGTGCGTCCGGGCGGCATTCTGGTCTACTCGACGTGCAGTCTCGAGCCGGAGGAAAATGCCGAAGTGGTGGCGGAATTCCTGCGGACGGAAACCGGCTTCGTGCTGGAATCGACCCGGGAGGTTTTGCCCTGGCGGGAGGCGGTCGATGGCGCCTACGCGGCCCGGTGGCGAAGGGTTGGTTGAAGCTCACCGACTGAATTGCCGCTCTCCCGGCCTCCCGTATTCTTCCAGCATGAGCCGGTCCGTCTGGGCGTGCCTTCGTTCTGCAATTTCCGCCTGTGCCTGTCTGTTTACCCTGTGCGTCAGTGCGAATGTCGTGCTCGATTGGAGCGCCGTCATGATGGCGGGCATCCGTTCCGATACCACCGCCCCCACGCTGTCGAGCCGGAACCTGGCCCTCCTGCATCTCGCCATCTATGACGCGGTCAATTCCATAACGCAGACGCATCAGGCGTATCAATTCCAGTTGCCCACGCCGGCGGATACCTCTCCGGACGCCGCCGTCATGGGGGCGGGATATGAGGTTCTCAACGTGCTCTATCCCAGCCTGCGCACCCGGGCCGACGACCTGTACCAAGCCTGGCGAGCGGCGGCGCCGTCGACTCTGGCGGTCACGAACGGGCTGACCCTGGGACATCAAATCGCGGAACGGCTCCTCGCCGCCCGGGCCAACGACGGTTCGGCCACCGATGTTCCGTATATTCCGAGTGATGCGCCCGGCCAATGGCGGCGCACGCCGCCGTTCTTTCGCCCACCCCTCACCCCGCAATGGCGTTACGTCAAACCGTTCGCCCTGCCGACGCTGGAGCCCTTCGCGCCGCCGCCGCCGCCCGCACTCAACAGCGCGGAATACGCCGATGCGTTCAACACCGTGAAGCGCCTCGGAGAAAAAGCCGCCCCCGCACGAACCGCCGGGCAAACCCAGATCGCGATCTTCTGGTCCGACTTCTCCTACACCGCCATGCCGCCAGGTCATTGGCATGAAATCGCGGCCACCATCGCGAATGGCCGTGGCACAGGGCTCGCGGAGACGGCCCGCCTGATGGCGCTGTTGAGCCTCGCCCAGGCGGATGCCGCCATCGTCTGCTGGGAGGCAAAATTTCGCTATAACTTATGGCGTCCCATCACCGCCATTCGGCGGGCGCAGCAGGACGATAATGCCGCCACGGACGCGGATCCGGCTTGGGATCATCTGCTCGCAGCGCCACCGTTCCCGGCGTACACCAGCGGCCACAGCACCTTCGGCAAGGCCAGCGCGGAAATCCTGACCTTCTTTTACGGGACCGACGCCCTCAGTTTCACGACGGCTTCCGATTCCCTCCCCGGCGTTTTCCGCTCCTTCAAGAGCCTGGCTGCCTGTGCGGATGAAGTGGGCATGAGCCGGATCTACGGCGGCATCCACTTCTCGTTTGATAACGACGCCGGAAAGGCCACCGGCCAGAAGATCGCCCGGTACGTCGCCGAGAACTTTCTTCTTGAGAATCGCCGCCTGCCCCGCGTGCTGACTGAGGGTTCGGGCTCCGACCGGGACACGCTTCGGCTCCACGGTCATATCGGCGCCCGAATGCTCCTCGAAATCTCGGAAAATCGCCTCGAGTGGCGGACCATCGCCACCAACGCCGCGGTGCCCGGCGGCGTCCTCGTGCCCACGCCTGCCAGTGGCGCGATTCCGCATTATCTCCGCCTGCGGGAATTGCCGTAGATCGCCGACGGCAGGAGGCGCCATCACCTTCGCGGGGTGATCGTTCGGGAAAGGTCTTCCCAATCCCCGCCAGCAAGAGCTTCACTGCGGCCTCCGGTTGCGTGTAGCGACTCAAAACCAGTTGGCGTCCCTCGGTGGTCGGAAATTTCAAATCGATCATTGGGACGGTGGCCAACTGATCCAACGCCTGCCTGGGGGTGAGATCCGGCGCCAACTTCCGGAGCCAATGTTTCAACGTCACTGGGGAGCAATACGCGAGGAAACAGACGAAGATGTGGGCGTCGACCCGGGGACCCAATCGGTGCCTTCCCGACCACGCCCGACGCGGGTTCCTCGGTCGGGCGACGGTAATTCAACGCGGTGGTTCGGGGGAATCCTGCCCGCGCATTCCGGTGCGCCGCCCCTTAATCCCACGCGACCGTCCGCAACCAACCGGCTTGACCGAACTCCGCCTCGAAGGGCGCCACGGTATTTTTTGCCGCCAGGTAACTGGGAAACAGGGCAAAGGTCGTCGACCCGCTCCCGCTCATCAGTGTGCCCCAGGCGCCGTGTTGGCGGAAGAAATCCTGATAGAGCGGCAACACCGGGTATTTGGTCAGGACCGGTATCTCCAGGGAATTGTAAAGGAGTCGACCCGCCGCAAAGAGATCGCCGTCCCGCAGGCAATCGACGAGTTCCGCCGCCCGGCCGGGACGGCCCGTCAGGGTGGCCGGGTGATTCCGGAGTTCGGCAAAGGCCCAGGGAGTGGCCACGCCGAACCCGGGATGATACAAGAGCACCCCGACCCCGCGGAGGGCGGCAAAGGGTGCGAGGGCAACCACCTTTTCGCCCCGGCCGGTGGCCAGGGCCGGCCGGTCCTGCAGGAAGAAATTGACGTCGGATCCCAACCCCGATGCGAGCCGATCAAGGTGCTTCGGTTGCAATGGGTATCCGAACAGCTCGTTCAATCCCAGCAAGGTGTGGGCCGCATTGGCGGAACCGCCCCCCAAGCCGGCGGCCAGCGGGAGGCGCTTCTCGAGGTGGATCCGCAGCCCTTCGGATTCCCTGCCGGCCTCGCTCAAAAACCGCGTCGCGGCGCGATGCACCAGGTTCGACGCATCGACCGGCAGGGCGGGCGAAGAACACGTCAGCGAGAGACCGCCCTCGGCCCGTTCAAAAGTCAACTCGTCCGTGAGTGGCACAGGGTGAAAGAGGGTTTCCAATTCATGAAAACCGTCCGGCCGTCGCCCCATAGTATTGAGGAGCAGGTTGACCTTGCACGGCGATTCGCGGCGGACCATGGCGGCAAAGAAAAACGCGCCCCCAGAACCCGGCGGGCGCGCCCAGAGAAGATCGTCCAGATTATTCGAAAATGCTGAAACGGCTACCCGGCGCCCACGGCGCCACATCGCCCGAGGCATCGAAGCCCATCTTCGAATCCTGACCCATGATCGTCCCCGAATGCCGCCGCGGCGTGTAGGCATCGGTATGAACAAACCCATCCGGCTTCACATACGGGTCGCTGGGAATCGGGAACGTGATGATCTCAAACGCGCCCGTTAAGGTGCGTCCAATGGTCCGGTTGACCCCCCGGATGATGCCGGTCGTGCCCGCGGCAGGACCATCCAAGAGTACAGACTGTTCGTAGGACCGCTGAAACTCGCCCATCCGGGTAGGTTCCGTGATGTTGTTAATGCCACGGCCGAGCTTTTTTTCAGCGGCAGCGCAACCCGTCAGGACGGCGGCCACAACAGTCACGGCTGCGAGGGGCAACAAATGAGAACGCATAAAGGATTTGTGAAATCTGAGGAGATACTATGGGGCGATTGCACCAGAGCAAGTCCGGATTTGCAAACTTCGACCAGCCCGTGCCCGAAGCCGCACGCGGGGAATGGAAGTAATGGAAACAAGCCTCGCCAATACCTACACAGAAACCCAGTTCACCCTCCCAACTCCCGGGAAACCGCGGCCACTTGGACGCGGAACCATGCAGACGACCACGGTCAGGGCACCGAAGTGGCCACCTCTTCCGTCGCCTGGAGCGCCGCCCGGTGCGCCCGTTCCGCTTCCGCACGGATGGTGCGCACCATCGCAAACACCGCCAGTATGGCAGTCAGCAAAACCAAAGGCCAAAGTCGACGACTCATTGCAACCGCACCGGTAGACGGGCGTCGCGCCCTGACATTCATTCGGATTCTGTCCGCGGGCCGGTTGACGTCTCCTCGGCGCACCGGCAATCCGGTCCCCAGCGGCGCCGCCCGTCAGCCCACCGCTAGCGCCGGGGGGCGATGATCCGGGAGGCGTTTTTCGGGTTCAAGTAAACCCGGTTGGTCGCCACGACGGAATGGGCCGGGAATTCGAGGGTCAACGCTTCACCCGTGTTGGGATTGGGCTCGAAAAACGGGGCACCCGTGCTCGCGAGGGTCACCCGAATCCGGTGGCCCGACGCAAAAATCTGACTGATCCAGCCCACTTCGAAGGCCACCTTTTCAATCCGGCCTGGCTCAAAGAAAACCTCGGATTCAAACCCCTCGCGATACCGGCCGCGCCGGATGTAGTCCGCTAACAGAATCGAACGACCATCCGGGTAGACATCGGAAACCCGGACGATGAAATCGGTGTCCCGCGCCGTGGACGAGACAAACAATTCGGCCTGGATGATCCCAGTCCATTCGACCGGCGTCTCCAGCGGTTCCGTGCTGAAGGTGCGAACTTCCGACTGCTCTTCGAACGCCCGGGCGTCGGCCGCACCCGGAAAACCCTTGGCGTTGGGAAGGGTGGCGGGTTTCAACGGATCAGCCCGGAACGTGGTCCCGGCATCGGGCTCCACCGGGGGCGCGGTATTCAGCCGACCGCCTTCGCCGAGGAAGTAGGACGTCGGCGTGCTCGGTACCGGCCAATCGTTCGCCTCCCGCCAGACATTGCCGGGAGCGTCGGTCTCGCCGGTCGCACCCATCACGTAGTAACGCACGACCGGATCCCGATCGACCCGATTGTCCCGGCCCTTCAACCAAAAATCGAACCAGCGCAGCAGATGTTTTTCGCCGTCGAACCGGGCATTCCCGGGAAACGTGAGCTCACTGGCCTGATTGGCATTCTTGCCCAGGTATCCCCCGTGCAACCAGGGACCGATCACCAGTTGTTGGTGCCCGCGCGAATTCGGTCCCGCCCGGTGCTCACGCCCGCGAAAGCTTTCGATCGAGCCGATGTTCATGAAATCAAACCAGCTGCCGATGGTGAAACACGGCACATCCATCCGATCGAAATGCCGCGAGCAATCTTCCTGCCTCCAATAGTCGTCGTACGTCGGATGCTGAAACCACTCGGCGAGCAACCGCCCGTTGTCCTGCGGGTCGCGGCAGACGCTGTCCATCTTCTTGAAACGCTCCGGCCGGGTCGTCCCCCCGATGCGATAGCCTTCCTGGAACAAGCTGAGACCGGTGTCGATCATGTACTGCGCGACCAGGTGCGGCGGCCGGGCAATGGCGAGAAAATTCTGTGCGAATCCGCCCTGGGAACTGCCGAACGAACCGATTTTTCCGGTCGACCATTTCTGCTTCGCCAGCCACTCGACGGTATCATAGCCATCCTGAAGTTCTCCCCAGCCGAGTGCCCGATAGCCCACCCACCGGCCTTCCGACACCCCAGTGCCCCGAAAATTCTCCGCACAAACGACGTAACCGGCCCGGGCCAGTCGGGCGCTGGCCTGCCGACTCGACGCGCCGGTCAAATCCGCATAGCGCTGTTCGTAGAGCACCGGCCACGGACCTTCACCCGGCGGGAAGTATACATAGGCCGAGAGTTTAGCCCCGTCGCGCACCGGAATCATGAGGTGTTCCTCGCGGACTCCGTAAAGATCGACGGCGGTCTGGGCCGGCAGGCTGAAACCGGAGACCAGAAGCCCCACGGCCAAGTGCATCCCGGTGAAATACTGAAAGGACATCATCGAACGATTTGGTGTGTGTCCGCGGAACCACGGCGTCCCGCGCTGCCAAATCAAATGAACTTGATCCTCCGGCAAATATTCGGCGGCGGATGAAAAACAGAGCCCATAATAAATTTCCGATTGATACCCATGGGCTTGTCGCGTTAAAAGTCGCGTGAGGAATGAGAATCGGGACTTTTCAATGGCTGGCAGCCTGCGCGGCTGGCATCGCTTCGTTCGTTTCGTCCGCCGCGACCGTGAACTGGAAGGCCCCGGTCTCCGGAAACTGGAATGACGGCTCCAAGTGGAGCGCCGGGAGCGTGCCGGCAGTCGGCGACACCGTGGAGATCAACGCCGCCGGGACCTACTCCGTGACGCTCAATACCACGGTTAACCTGGCCGGGTTGACCGTCGCCCCGGCATCCGGACGCGCGACGTTAGTGGTGGCCAACCCGCTCTTCCTCTCGGGGCCGTCAACGGTGAGCAGCCACGGCATACTCCAACTGACCCCAGCGGTCTTCTGGACGGACCGGGGACGCTGACGATTGCCGGACAATTCGACTGGCAGGCTGGACAGATTCAAGGAGCGGGATCGCTGGTATTCGCCTCGGGGGCGACCGTCAACGCGTCCAGTGGGGGCCAACACACCGTGCGGGACCGCACCATTGTCAACCAGTCCACGGTCAATTGGACCAGCACCGGACCCGATTACTTCGGCTTTGGCGCCGTGTGGGAAAATCAGGCCGGCGCAACTTTGGACCTGAAGAATGCCGCCCAGATTGTCTACTGGGGTGGCACGCCTGCCGCCTTCAACAACGCCGGCACGCTCGTGAAAAGTGGGGGCACCACCACCGCCTATTTCGACTTGAGTTTACAGAATTCCGGCACGGTCACCCTGCAGACCGGCGATCTCGCCTTCCGCCAGAGTTTCACCCTGACCGCCGGCCGACTGGAATTGTTCGGCGGCAACTACCAGGGTTCCCCGTATCTGCTCGATATTCGCGGTGGCGTTCTGGAAGGCGCTGGCCGGATCGAAACCGGCGTCTCGGTCGCGGGCGAACTCCGACCGGGCAACCCATTGGGCAAACTGGAAATCACTCCCAACTGGAACACCACCAATACGCCGACCAGTCGCACCTTCATCCAACTCGGAGGGACTCAACCCGGTGTCACCTTTGATCAATTCTTCACCGGAGGATCGCTGAATGTCGGGGGTGAACTGCGGGTCGAATTCGCCAACGGCTTCGAGCCGGCCGGTGGTGAGGCATTTGAGATCATGCGCGGACTGGTGCGGAACGGAACCTTCAGCGCCACCAACGCACCCGCGGGCTTTTCTCCGGAACTCACCTACACCTCCACGAATGTCACCCTGCGCCTGATCAAGACCGGCATTATCCCGCCGCAGGTCACAGGCCATCCGACGGCCGTCGCCGTCACTGACGGCGGGTCGGCGACCTTCTCCGTCACCGCCACCGGCGCCGGATTGTCGTATCAATGGCGACGCAACGGCGTCAACATTCCCAATGCCACAGCGTCCTCGCTGACGCTGAATCCGGTGACGTTCAGTCAGGCCGGCCGCTACGATGTCGTGGTCAGCAACACCGGCGGCTCCGACACCAGCAACCCCGCCACCCTCACGGTGATTCCGTCGAGCCTCGATGCCGGGCTGGCGGCGCGCTACGCGCTGGATGGCTCGTTGGTCGACTCGATCGGCGGACGCAACGGCACCGCGGTGGGCACCATCAGTTACCGCACCAACGCCCCGCGGGATCGCTCCCTCCATTTTGATCTCGGGAGCTACATCACCCTCGGCGCCACGCCCGCGGAGCCCATCATCGACGCCGCGGAACCGTTTTCCACAGCGTTCTGGATTCGCCCGCATTCGGTGCAATCCATGGTGCCGTTGCGCCTGGCCACGCCGGAAGGTGAATTCGCCTTCTATCTGAGTTCCGGCCTCAACGGAGATCTGGCCACTCACTTCGGGTTCCGCGGACACATCGGACCGGGAACCGTCGATCCGAAGGCGGCCGTGCAATCCCAGGTCGGGTGCTGGATCCATGTCACCCTGGTCTATCTCGGCGGCGACAAAAACCTCAACTCGAGCTATGCGGCCTATTTCAACGGTCAACCGGTCTCCCTGCCCGGAAATGTCACCCTGACCGGCGGCACCGGTGCCAATGAACTCGGACGCAATATCGCGGGGATCGGCTCCTACGTGGACGGCGACCTCGATGAGGTGCGGATTTACGGACGCGTCCTCGGCCCGGAGGACGCCGCCGCACTGGCCGCAAATCCACCGAAATGTCCGCCGGAGATCGTGACCCCGCCCGTCGGTGGTTCGGTGTTGTTGAGCGGCGGATTCTCGTTCGCGGTCAACGCCATCGGCGGCTCGAGCCTGAAGTATCAATGGTATCGCAACGACGAATCCATCAACGGGGCGACGAGCAGTGTCTACGTGGTTAACCCGGCAACCGTCAATGACAACGGCACCTACCGCGTGCGGGTCAGCAACGCGGATGGGGAGGTCTCCAGCAACCCCGTTTCCCTGGTGGTGGTCATTCCCCCGCCTCCTGGATTGGTTTCCCTGAACACCGGCACGACGAATTTCATCACCGGCGCGTCGTTCCTCAACCGCTACGTCGGCGCCATCAGCCTGCGCGGCGGAGGCGTCTGTTACACCGGCAATGGCGGAGTCACTTGGACTCCGTTCAATACCGGCGTCACGACGGACATCAACGCCATCCAACTCATCGGCGGCGTGGGCTATATCGCCGGCGCCAACGGAGTGATCTGCATTTCCACCACCACCAATAGCGGCGCGATCTGGAGCTCCTTCAACACCGGCACCTCGGCGAATTTTTACGGACTGGCCTTTGACTCGCCCACCAGTGGCTGGGCCGTCGGGAGTGGCGGCACCATCTGTCGCTACAACGGCCGCACCTGGGTGACGACGCCGACGGGCATTTCCGCCAATTGTTATTCCGTGGCCTACGGCGGCGGCGTCCCGTGGGCAGTCGGGTCCGGCGGCACCATCTGTCGTTACTCCGGCGGGGGGTGGCAGACGGTCGACGTCAACACCCTGGCGAACTTTTATTGTGTGGCCTTTCGCAATGCCAGCCTCGGCCTCGCGGTCGGCAGCGGTGGAACCATCTGCCGCTACAACGGCACCTCCTGGGTAAACATCAATGCCGGAATCAGCGCCACCATCCGCAGCGTAATATGGGTCGACGACAACACGGCCTACCTCACCGGTGAGGGCGGCCTGCTCTGCATCTCCACGAATGGCGGTTTGACCTGGACGCCCTTCGGTGGCGGCGGCGTGGTGAATTTTGGCGGTCTCGCGGCCAGTGGTGGCGTTGGATTTGTGTTTGGTGCCGGGGGAACGGGTCTTGCCTTCACCGTTCCGGCCCAGCCGGCCAATCTGCCGCCTTCGATCCGGATCATCGAACCGGTGACCAACCAGCAGTTCTACGCCTGCTATGACATTCCGATCACGGCCATTGCCAGCGATCCCGACGGCAGCGTCGTGAAGGTCGAGTTCTTCCACGGCCAGTTCAAACTGGGCGAAACCACCCGCACGCAACCGGCGGGCCGGCCGTTCCATTCCCGGTTTCACACGGATGTGTTCGGCTCCTACGAACTGCGGGCCGTGGCGACGGACAATCTCGGAGCGGTCACGATTTCGGACCCGGTCACCATTGAGGTGATTCCCCCGCCGCTCTTTACGGCGGTTGCGGAGGGCTTCTCGGAGACGGACGGCATGTCGATCTGCTATTTGGGTCTGGTGGGCAGCAATTACGTCCTGCAAGCCACTTCCGAGCTGGAAGTGCCGCTGCACTGGGAGAATGTTTCCACCAATCAGATGCCAGACCTCCTGCTGCGGGTCACCGATCCCAGCGCCACCAATCGACCGCGGCGGTTTTACCGGTTCCTGCCCGCCCCGTAGTCGCCGCAGACTCCCACGTGTCCCCCCGGGCCGACGGCGACTTCCCGCCGTCGGCGAACAACTCGTGCCCCACCCTGCTTGCCGGATAGGGCGATCGGTCGTTAAGGTACGCCTGTGGCGCGTTCTACCACCGCAGACACTTCCCGGCATGCCTGGGGCGACCTCATCGGCTGGCTTGGCCTGTCGATCGCCTTGGTGCTGACGCTTGCCCTCGTCTCCTACGACCGTCATGACCTCGCCTTCAACGCGAGCCCCCGCAATTCGTCGATCCACAATTGGATGGGTCCGTTCGGGGCGCACCTGGCGTATGCGCTTTTTCTGAACTTCGGCGCAGCCGCCTGGGCGTTGCCGGTGGTGTCGCTGTTCATTGGCCTGGCCGGGTTCACGGATGCCCTGGCCCACATGCGACGCTGGCGGGGAGTCGTCGGCACCTTGGGGATGCTGATTGGCCTGTGTGGATTGCTGGACCTTTACTCCGATCAATTGCCGCCGCTCGGGGTCAAGGGCGACTCCATGGCCGCCGGCGGAATCATCGGCTGGGCGTTGAATGAATATGTTTTCCGCAATTTCTTCAATCTCGGTGGTGCCAGCCTGATCTACGCGTTGACCTATCTACTGAGTTGGTTCCTGCTGACCGACCTGCATTTGCTGACCTGGATCCGCTGGCTTTTCGAGCCGGATCCGGCCCGCGCCAAGGACCGACTGGAGGCGGAGGAACTCATCCTGAAAAAGGAGTCGCGCGACCTGGCCCGCAAGGAAAAGGAACTGCAGCGGGAGGGCAAAGCGGCCGCCAAATCACCGGGTAGAACCGGCGATCCGGCGCCGGAAACACCACCCGTTCCGTCCGGCCTGGGCTCCGACGGCCGGCCCGTGCCGGAACCGACCGTGCGGGATCTATCCATCCCCCAACCTCGCGAGGATCAACTGATGCGGGCCGGGGAGGTCATCCGCGCCGAGGACGTCACCGCCAAATTGAGCCCGCCGGCTGGATCCGCGGAACCCCCGGCGCCTCGGCGGCAGGGTGGACTTCTGGGCCGGATTTTGGGCCGGTCTTCCGCGACTCCGGAGTCCGCTGCCGGCGAATCTGGCGACCGCCCAGAGCCCAAGATTCGGGACACCGACGCACCCGACTACGGCATCTCCGACGCCACCAAGCAGCATCTGGAAAGGCTCGAGAAAAAGCCTGAGGATACCGGGGACGCTCCGGCGGATGGCCTGGCCCGGGGAGCTGCGCCGGATGCGCTGGAGGAATCTCCGTTCACAGCCGAAGCCATGGCGGCCGCCGTCAACGCCCCGCCGCCCCGGCCCGTGGTGCGGATGCAGGGTCCGGCGCGACGACGTCCCATCACCGTGGCCAGCACACCGATGATCGGGAATTACCAACTGCCGGGGATTCAATTACTGCAAACGCCCGACCTCACGATTCGTCCAACCGAGACGAAGGAGGAATTGATGGCCAATGCGCGGCTGATGGTGCAGACACTGGCGCAGTTTGGCATCGAAGTCGCGCCCGGCGACATCACCAAGGGCCCGACCATCACCCGTTACGAACTTCATCCGGCTCCCGGCGTGAAGCTCGAAAAAATTGCCGCCCTGACGAACAACATCGCCGCCGCGCTGAAGGCGGAGCGCCTTAACGTTCTGGCGCCTGTCCCGGGCAAATCCTCGGTGGGCATTGAGGTCCCCAACGCGGTGAAGACGAAGGTCATCATGCGCGACTTGCTGGAATCGCCGGAGTGGCTCGGCAGTCGCGCCCGCATCCCGCTCGCCCTGGGCAAGGACGTCTACGGACATCCGATCATTGCCGACCTCGCGGAGATGCCGCATGTGCTGATCGCCGGCAGCACCGGTTCGGGGAAATCCGTCTGTATTAACACCATTATCGCGTCGCTGCTCTACAAGTTCACGCCGGATCAACTGCGCTTCGTGATGATTGATCCGAAAGTGGTGGAATTGCAGCAGTACAACGCCCTGCCCCATCTCGTAGTCCCGGTGGTGACGGATCCCAAAAAGGTGATTCTCGCCCTCCGCTGGGTGGTGAACGAGATGGAGAAGCGGTATCAGATCTTTGCCCGGGTCGGGGTGCGCAACATCAAATCGTTTAACGAACGCCCCCGTGAAAAAGACGCGGAACGGGCCGGCACTCCAAAGAATTTGGAACTGCCGCTGATGCAGCGGAAGGAAAAGGTGGAGCCGGGTGCGGATGGCTTCGCGGTGGAGATCGACGAGCAGATCGTCGTGCCCCGCGAAGAGGATATCATCATTCCGGAAAAGCTGTCGTACATCGTGGTGATCATTGATGAACTGGCGGACCTGATGCTCGTGGCTCCGGCCGACGTGGAAATGGCCATCGCGCGGATCACACAAATGGCCCGCGCCGCCGGCATCCATTGCATCGTCGCCACCCAGCGCCCATCGGTGGACGTCATCACCGGCGTCATCAAGGCCAACATCCCCGCACGCATCGCGTTTCAGGTCGCGGCGAAGGTCGATTCCCGCACGATTCTCGATCAGATGGGCGCGGACAAACTGCTCGGGAAGGGCGACATGTTGTATCTGCCGCCTGGCAGCGGAAGGCTGATCCGGGCCCAGGGGGCGCTCATCACCGATCAGGAAATTGAGGGCGTCGTATCCCACATCGCCAAGCAAGGCAAGCCCAGCTACGCGGTGGACATCCATCAGGCCTTGCAAAAGGCGCCGAGCAGCGTGGGTTCCATGCCGCTGGATCCCGACGATGAAGGCAACGGGGCCGATGACGTCCTGATTCAAAAATGCATCGACGTCGTCCGTACGGAAAAGAAGGCGAGCGTCTCGCTGCTCCAGCGACGTCTCAAACTGGGCTACGGCCGCGCCGCGCGCCTGATGGACGAACTGGAGGATCGCGGCATTGTCGGCCCCAGTAAAGGTGCGGAACCGCGCGACATCCTCATTGACCTGGACGGCACCGGCTACGACGGCGGCGGCCAGGAGATGGTTTAAGGCCCCAGCCGCCACCCCCGGGTGCCGGGATTTGATCGGCGCGGGGACACCCCGGAAAGATAGAGTGACAGGTTCACTATGTTAATGGATTTGCTGGACCGGCGGGGAGCGTCCCGGCGAAATTGACGCATGACGAGTGCTTGGACTTTGCCCCTTCGCTGGGCGTTGCTCACGGCGATCACGCTGGGCCAGGTTGGTTGCATCGCCCGTCGTCCCGCATCCTTGAGGGCTGGCGGGCGACAGCTACGGTTGTCGACCTTCAGCGCCGACGTGACGGTGCCGTCGGGGCATGGAATGATGGGCGGATCGTGGCTCTCAAAAAGCGTGGCGGATCCCCTGGAGGCCAACGGTTGGGTGCTTTCCGGCGGCGGTGCCCCAATAGTCATGGTCTCCGTGGACTGGTGTGAAATTCGCAACGAGGCCTTTGACCGTTGGCAAACGGTGCTGGCCGAAGCCGCGGGCACGAGTCCCGACCGGGTATTGGTGACCGCCGTTCACCAGCATGACGCGCCCGTGGCCGATCTGGAGGCGGAGCGATTGCTGCGTTCGCGCAAGCTGCAGGGAACGGTATGTGATCCGATTTTCCATGAGCAGGCGCTCCAATCCGTCGCCAAGGCATTGCGCGCTTCGCTGGGTTCGTCGCGGCCGGTGACCCACATTGGGACGGGACAGGGCAAGGTCGACAAGGTGGCTTCAAACCGCCGATATACCAGCCCGGATGGGACGGTGCTTTTCGATCGAATGAGCCGGACCATCAATCCCATCGCCGCGGCGGCGGAGGACGGGGTCATCGATCCCCTTCTGAAAACGCTGAGTTTTTGGGACCGTGACAAACCCCTGGCTGCGGTGAGCTTTTATGCGGTTCATCCCATGAGCTATTACGGTGCTGGCGATGTCTCGGCGGACTTTCCCGGCCTGGCCCGTCGCCTGCGGCAGCGGGAAACCCCTGGGGTCCGGCAGATTTATTGCTCCGGTTGCAGCGGCAATGTCACCGCCGGCAAATACAACAATGGGGACCACGAAAATCGTGCCGTGCTGGCCGAAAGGCTCCATGCCGGCCTGCAGTCCGCCTGGCAAAACACGCAGAAACACCCGGTTCGGGGCTGCGAATTCCGGAGCACCCCGCTCCGCCTGGAACCGCGTGCGGACGCGGGTTTCAGCGTATCGGAGTTGGCGGCGAAGCTGGTCCCGACCGAGCGCCCGTTTCAACAATGCCTCGCGGCCATGGGCCTGGCCTGGCGCCAGCGGGAGGACACCGGACACCGCATCCAGATTCCCTGCCTCGACTTTGGTTTCGCCCAAGTCCTGCTCCTGCCCGGGGAATCCTATGTCGAATACCAACTCGCCGCCCAGCAGGCACGACCGGACAGTTTCGTCTGCGTCGCCGGCTACGGTGAAGCCGGCTGCGGTTATGTCCCCACCGAACGGCACCGGGCGGAACACGACCCCAACCTCTCCGACTGGTGTTGGATCGCTCCCGGCAGCGAGGCGCTCCTCCGAGCCGCGATCCGGGCGGCCCTCTCGCCTCATTCCGACGCCAAAAAGCCACCCTTCGGGGAACGCCCGTAGTGCGGCACAAACAACGCGGCCGGAACCCTTACTTGCTCGCCTTGCCAGCGAAGCCGGCCTTGTTCAAGGCGGTCATCGCTTCCCGGGCTTCGAAGTCGCCCGTGATCTCGAAGGATTCCGCGCCCTTGGCGGCGGTGGTACCTTTGACGCCCGCCACCTTGGTCACCGCCTCGTTGAGGCCGTTGACGCATTTCGTGCAGCAAAGATGGACGCCGCTGACCTTGAGCGATTGCACTTTGCCCTTCTTCACCCCGCTGTGGGCCTTGACCTTGATCGAGGTATCACTGGAGCTGCCGAAATAGCCGGCGGCCACAAACGCCTCGACGGCTTTCTGGGCGCCCGCTGCATCCGGCGCGGTGATCGTCACCATGCCCGCATCCTTGTCACATTGTGCGGTTGCGCCCGCGACACTGGTGACGGCTTTTTCCACACCTTTGATGCAACTGTTACAGCACAGGTGGACGTTGCTCAGCTTGACGTTCGCATCGGCCGCCCAGGCGGACCCACTGACGATGAACAGAAGCGAGGCGAGGGAGAGAATTCGTTTCATAAAAATATTACCCGTTAGGATAGGGAAGACTTCGACGGGACGCACGCAGAGATATTCAACGCCCGCCATCGCTTTTTGTCGCCGCATCCGGCACAGTTCCCCGGCCGGCGGGTTGGCGGCCCCGCCCGATTTACCTGGCTGCGTGCGGGCGGATTGACAACGAACCCAACATGAAACCACTTTTCCCCCATGCCGACAACGGTGGAGCCGATCACGGTTCCAAAGCCCGAAATGACGCCCAGCGCGAACCCGAAGGAGTCGCGGAATCCCGGTTATCTGGTGATTTGCTGGAATGATCCGGTCAACCTCATGCACTACGTCACCCACGTGTTCCAGACGATCTTTGGCTGGGACCGGAAGCGCTCGGAGAAGCACATGCTGGAAGTCCATGAAAAAGGGAAATCGGTGCTGGTCCGCGAGAGTTTTGAGAAGGCGGAATACTATATCCATCAACTCCAGGCCTATGGGCTGACTGCGACGCTGGAGAAGGATTCAGGCTAGTGCAACTGCTGAGCAACGAGGGTCAACGACTGGTTTTTCTCCTGGACAAGGAGGAGGTCGGTCTGCTGCAACATCTGGTCGAACTCGGGTGCAGCGCCCAGCGCCGCCCGGTGCGATTCAGCCGGCGGCCGCAGGATTTGCCGCCCGGTGCCGCCGAGGATTTTGCGTCGGCGACGCGACGTTCCCAGGCCGCCGGGCGGGCTTTTCTGCACCGGGTTTTCCAACCCGGTGGAGGCTTTCTGCAGGCGTCCACGACCGACGGCCAGGGCTCGGGCCTCACGCTCACCCGTCCGCAATTGGAACTCCTGCTCCAGGCGCTGAATGACATCAAACTGGCCCATTGGGAACAGCTGGGTTGCCCGGAGGAAAAGGCCATCGCCGACGATGCCACCCCGGACGAACTGCCCAGCCACCTGGTCATGGACCTCGTCAACCAGGTGCAAATGCTGCTGCTGAATGCCGTGGATAACCCGCGCTGAAGCGATGCCTCCGCCCGTTCCCTGGATCACCTACGAATCCGATTTCCCTCCGCCCGAATCCGCGGACGAACGGGGTTTCGTCTGTGCGGGCGGCGATCTAGCCGTCGACCGCCTCGTGCGAGCCTATCGCAACGGATTGTTTCCCTGGAGCGTCCGACCGGTCACCTGGTGGTCACCGGATCCCCGGGGCATCTTTGAATTCGACCGGGTCCACGTCGGCCGGACGCTCGCCCGCGCCCTTCGTCAAAAGCGTTTCACCATCACGATGAATCGGGCGTTCGCCGCGGTGGTGCGGGCGTGTGCCACGGCGCCTCGAAAGGGCGATGACACCTGGATCCGGATGGAGTTCATCGAAGCCTATGAGGCCATGCATCGCGCGGGCTGGGCCCACAGTTGCGAATGCTGGCTCGATGATCGGCTGGTGGGCGGGGTTTACGGGGTGGCCATCGGTGGATTCTTCGCCGGCGAGTCCATGTTCCACCACGAGGATGACGCCTCCAAGGTCGCGTTGGTGTCATTGCTGGAACATCTGCGCCAGCGGGGATTTGCGCTGTTTGACACCCAGATGCTGACCAATACCACCCGGTCCCTGGGAGCGCTCGAGATTTCCCGACCGGAATACCTTCGCCGTCTCCCCGAAGCCCTGAGTCTTCCGTGCCAGTTTTCCGGAACGCCCACCACTCCTTAGACAGCAGCGAGCGGCTCAGGATTGCACGCCGATCACATGGATCCGGCCATAATCCAGCCATTTTCCATCCTTGCGCGCCGGCTGGCTAATGGCACCCGCCAGGAACAACGTCCCGCCGGTTGCGGCAAACCCAACCTGCGTAATGCGGGATTTGGTATCCGTGGAGGCCAGTAATTTGCCCTCCGCCGCGGAAAAAACGGCCGCGTTCCAAGTCCCCTGAGCCTGCCGGCCGGCCATGGCGAAAGCACTCCCATCGGGCGAGAAATCCACCGACTCCATCAGCCCGGAGCCGTGTTCCCCATCGTGGATTTGATCGGACATCCGGCCGGGCTTCTCGCGCCACGCCCACCGTTGCCAGGTCATCTTGCCATTGCCCGCCATCGGATCCGTCATCGGTCCCATCCCGCAAAGCAGAAGCGTGCTGCCATCCGGCGAGAATTTCAGCCCGTAGATCCCGCCGACGTAATGCGGACTTTTGATGATGCCCCAACTGGTGAAATCCGGGGTCCTGAACTCCGCCACCGGCCGGCCCGTCGACAGATCCCAGACGCAGACCTCGCCCATGAGGTTGCCCGCCGCGAGAAACTGTCCATCCGGGCTGAAGGCCACCGATTGCACCGGCGGCGTCTGGGTCCACGAGTGGATCCGTTCCCCTGTCGCCGCGTCGAAAACCTTGACCGTCGGCGCCGTGCCCGCGGCCGGCTCGTATTTTTCCCCGCCCGCCAGGTATTGCCCGCTCACACTGGCGACGCGCCGTCCGTCCGCCGAAAGCGCGAGTCGCCACGACCAAAAGTCATGCGCCACGACCGATCGGACGACGCGACGGGTCGCCACCTCGTGCCAGAGCAAACGCCCATCGTAGCCCGCGGAGATGAGGGTTTGCTCGTCCGGCAACAGGAGGCAACCGGAGGCGTAGCTCGCGTGGACGCCGTCGAAGCGCAGCCTCTTTCCGGAGTCGGCCGCCACTTCGTAAATCCCGCCATCCATGCAGGCGACAAAAAGTCGGGCGGCATCCCGACTGACCGCCAGGCCCAGCACGCCGGTGGGAAGGTTCAAGGTCCGCAACGCTTCCAGTTTCATGCGAGCACCTCCCGAATGGGTTCCGCCCGATCCTCCACCCGATGAAACGTCGGCAAACCGGGAAGATCGAACTCCGCGTACGGATCCAGGCCGAGCGCCGTGAAAATTGTTGCGAAGAGATTCTGCTCGTTGAACGAACGCCCGTCCGGATCCACGCCGTCGATGTCCGTTCCGCCCACCACCACCCCGCGCTTCAAGCCGCAGCCGGTCATCATCAAACTCCAGGCATTTGGATAATGATCCCGGCCGCGCGAGGTGTTCAACCAAGGAGTCCGGCCGAATTCCCCCATGGCAATGACCAGGGTGCTGTCGAGCAGTCTGCGGTCCTGGAGATCGGTGATCAAACAGTGCAGGACCCGGTCCAATTCCGGCACTAGCATCTGATGGATTTCATGCTGGAACACGTGGTTATCCCAGGGCATTCCGTTGGCGACCATCACAAAGGGGGCGCCGTTTTCGACCAGATTGCGGGCCAGGAGCGTGTGCAGGCCAAACAATCCGGGGCCATAACGCGCCCGTTCGGACTCGGGCAGTTTGGCCAGGTCGAAGAGATCGGCGCTGGCCATGAGTCCCTTCACCTTATCGTAGGCGGCATTCTGCGCCGCCGCGGTGGCACTCTGGTGGGCCTGCTCAAACTTCCGGGCAAAATAACGGCGGAGCGCATCCCGCTCCTCGCGGTCCGTGGACAGTGTGTCCGCCGCGCGCCCCAATTGGGTATAGCTCCCCCCCAGACGAACCGGCTGATGCTCCGGTCCCAACCAGCCCGACAGATCACTGGCCTTGAATTCCTTGAACTCATTGCCCTCGGGATTCGGATCGAGCAGAACGAAATTCGGAATCCGCGTCTCCAGTTGTCCCAACGCCGAGGAGACCGCCGCCCCCAAGGTTGGCCGCGTGAAACCCGCCCGGTCCGGATTGCCGCGGGTCAGCAGGTTGATCGCCTGGAGATGCTCCGTCTGCTGGGTGTGCATGCAGCGGACGATGTTCAGCAGGGGCGCGATGCGGGCGCAGCGGGGCATCAGCGACGAAAAATGCACGCCGGGAATGGCGGTGGGAATGCTGCCAAACGGGCCGCCGGACGGGCGACCCGGCTTGGGATCCCAAGTTTCGAATTGGCTTGGGGCGCCGCAGAGGAAAAGCAGCAGCACCTTCTTGTCCGCTTTCCGAGCCGCCTGCGCCAGCGCCGGATGGGAGAATAACCCGCCAAAACTGGCCGCCGCGGTCGCGCCCGATGCCGCCAGACCCTGCAGGAAAAGCCGGCGGTGCAACCGATGTTCGTCGGTCCGGCAACCCATCGGTGGTGACGTTGAATCCATAATTCCCATTCGCCGCAGCGGCCGGTCAACGGTTGATCAGAAACTCCGGACCGGCAACCAAAGCCCAGCGCAATTGAGCCAGCGCCGCCGCCGGGCGATCCCGTCGCTGTTCGAGAAACGCCACCGCCCGCGCGAGTTCCTCCGCGTCGGCGTCGCGGATCAGAATCCGTTGAAACACCTCCTGCACCGCCACCGCCGATTCCAGCGGCGCCGCGGACCTGGCGCCAGGCTCGCTGTCTGGGGAGGCAAACAACGCCTCCAGCCGCTCGTTGTTCGCCAGCAGCATCGCCTGTTGAATGGTCGCCCGCGTCTCCCGCGGCAGGACATCCGGAAAGGCCTCGATCAAAGCCTGGCGAAGAAGCGGATCCACGGCCACACGGCCACTGGCGATCTGGGCCGAACGCGCCAGGGTCTCCGCCAGCAGCGGTCGTTCGGCGGCCGCGGCGAATGCTTCGGGAGCCGGGCGATCCGACCCGCTCGGTGGCGCGAGTTGATAGCCCCGACTCAATACGATGGTCCGCACCAACCGGCGGACATCGTGGCTGTGCCCCTGAAAATCCGCCGCCAGCCAATTCAGGAGTTCGGGGTGACTGGGCGGGTGCTTGGAATTGATTTCATCCACCGGATGCACAATCCCGCGGCCCATCAGCTGCGCCCAGGTGAAATTCACGAACGCCCGGGCGAGGAGCGGATTGTCCCGCGTCACCGCGTGGGCGAGTTCGGCCCGACGCGAGAATTTCGGCACCTTGGCCTTGGCGTTGGCGTCGACGTACCGCCCGGCTCCATCGTCCTCCTTCGCATCCGCCGCCGGGCGATCCTCCGGGATGACACGTCCGTTGAGCAGCGTGAGCACGGCCGGTTGGGACTCCTTCTTGAAGTTGGTGAAATTGATGAATCCCCCGATTGCCGATTCCGCGATCATCGGCGGGCCACCCTCCACGTTCTTGCTTCGATTGAACGCCGCCACCAGCGCCCAATAATGAGCCTGTTTGATTTCCCGCGAGAGCGGATGGTCGTGGCATTGGGCACAATCCACCCGTGTGCCGTAGATCAGCGGAGCCACCGCCTCGGCCATTTGCTGATAGTCATTCCTCCGCTCGTACAAGAACCAGGCCGCCCCCGAATTCGTCGAACCTTCGGGACGCGCCACCACGAGATCGCTGACGACTTCATTCCACGGTCGATTGCGCCGAAATGCGTCCTCCAAAAAGCTGAACCAGCCATTCTCCTGACGTCGCTTTTCACGGCGGCCCGCGTGGCGTCCCATGAGCAGGGCGTCCCAGAATTCACGCTGGGTGCGTGGGTACTCCTCGCTCGCCAACAAACGATCAACGCACTGCTCGCGCTTCTGCGCCCCGGAATCCTGAACAAATCCAGCGACTTCCTCCGGTCGCGGAATCCGGCCGGCCAAATCCAAATAGACCCGACGCACAAAGGTCAGGTCGTCACACCGGCCCGTCGGCTGGATTCCACGCTGCTGCCATCCTGCCTGGAGCAGGTAATCGATGGCCGCCGTGGGTTCCGCCGGAATGTGACCCACCGTCTCCGGAGAAAGCACCGGCGTCGGGACAATGCTGGCTGGTTCCGCCGCCACCTGGCCCAGAGCCGCGACCCAGGCCCGCAACACGGCGATTTCGGCGTCGGAAATCTGCTTTTTCGGGGGCATGTGCGGATCCGCCTCGGGCGACAACGCCAGGATCAACTTGCTGGTCTCCGGATGTCCCGGCACGAGCACCAGGCCTTCGCGTCCGCCCTTGAGGACCGCCGCCGGCGTGTCGAGTTCGAGTCCCCCTTTCTGTTCGAGCGGTCCGTGGCATTTCACACATTGCCGATCCACCACTGCCTGACCCGCCGCGATCACCGCGCTGCGGATGGACGTCTCCCCGGCAAACACCGCCGTGCCCGCCAGAAGCCAGCCAGTAAGGAATCGACACCACCAGGGAGACATCGTCGGAAATGTTGATCGAACCGGCCGACCGTCACAACTACAATCCGGGAGTCACGTGCAATCCGGCCTTGGCTGCGACCCGCATCGCGCCCCACCTGCTCAGCGATCCCGGAGCAGTTTTTTGATTGCCCCCATCAGCACGCCTTCGACCTCCGGCGCCACGTGGGAGGAGGACGGCTGGGTTTCATAGCCGCCGGTGGTATAGGCTTCCGCTGTGCCGATATAACCCGGGCCGTAATCTCCATACGCCGCCATGGCGACAAAGCGATCGGGCCGCTCCGCCTTGGCCGCGAGTTGATATTCCACAAACAATTCGCCCGGCAAATGCAGCAGTCTTGCCCGACCCAGACCCAGACACGAAATGTCGATTTTACGACCGGCCTGACAGCGCCGCAGCCAGGCCAATTTGGCGGCTCCGCCGGAAAGGAAGAACGCCGCCGAGCGACCCTTGAGTTGGGTCAGCAACGTTTCCTCCACCAGATGAGCCCCGGGCGGCAGCGCCACCGGCTCAAAATTCCACGAGACATCCGCCGCCGTGATGGCTTCCTTCTGCGTGGCTTCCCAGGCACGACGCATGCCGTCGGCCAACCGTCCCGCCAGGATGCCGCGGTTCTCCGGTGAGCCGTCATTGTATTTGCCCGCCCCGATGTTGCCGCCCGCGCCGTTGAAGTGGACATGCAAGGCGCCGGGCACGGCCAACTGCCGTTGAAAACGCGCCACGCCCGGAAAATCCGGATTGGGAATCCCGGTCCGATAATAGCTCTGCGGATGCGTGGCATAATAGCTCAGGACCGCCAGCGGCCGATTGCTGCTCCAAAAACTGACCAGCGAAATCTCCGGATCGATGATGCCCTCCGGTTCCGCCCGCAATGCCGGATCGGTGCAGGCCGTATAGCGTACCGCACGAATCTTGCCGTCGGGACCGGGAATGCGCCGATTGGACGCCACGCGTTCAACCTTGGCCACGCCCAGGCCCAGATGCGTGACGGGCGTGGAACGGGTCACCGCCAGCCGGATCGCCGTATCGAGACGCTGAAGAGTCTGCCGGGCGAACGTCCCGTCATAGTTCAAAGCCTCCAGACCCGCGTCCTTCAGGATCCGTTCCGCACTGAAATCGCAATCCGGCGCGTCGTGCTGATGCAGCGAATGCACCGCCACCCGCGACGCCTCCGTGCCCGCCGCACTGGCCAGGGTCTGCCGGAAAGTGTCATAGCCTTCATTCCCGATCCCGATCCAGTCCACCGCACAAAGAACGATCGGCGCGCCCGCTCCCAGGAGGACGACGCCCCGCGCCCGCAATCCCAGATCCCACGAATTGGTCACCGGATCATAGGCAAGGTGCGAGCCGATGGGTGGCGTCGCTTCCACGTCGAAGACCGCCAGGCGAAGTCCGGAACCGGGGTCGGCACCCAGGGCCATCCGCAGGATCGCGGAGAGCAGCAGAAACCACCGACCAATGACGAAAAAGGCTTTCACCCGGCCAGAGTAGTCCGAATGCATCCGGCAAATGAAGGAGGAAATCGCAGCGTCCGATCACCGTGCGCCAAACGATCTACGCCCGCCGGCTTCCTTCCGGCTCGTTCCCGATGGCTTCGGTTCATCCGTGAAGCAACCGCGCGAGCCAAGTGGCCCGACGACACGCAATCCCACTTGACGCAGGGCGATCAATGGTGGCGTTTGGCACCCATGAATTGGCGCCGCTGGATCGTTCGAACTCTACTCGGATTCTTGATGCTGCTGCTCGGCATCGCCCTCGTGGCCGGAAGCTTGTGGTGGTATTTTCACCCGTCCCATACCCGGACCCATGCGGTCGTCTACGGACACCGGGCGGGGCGGGAGCTCCTGCTGGATGTCGTGACGCCGACCTCCCCGAACGGCTTGGGAGTCGTGCTGGTGGTCAGTGGCGGTTGGAAATCCGGGACCAATTCGTTCCACCCCTGGATGGTGGCGCCGCTGCTGCGCCGCGGCTACACGGTCTTTCCCGTCTGCCACATCTCCCCGCCCTACGCCACGGTCACTGAAATCGCTGCGGACATTCACCGGGGCGTGCGTTTCATCCGGCACCACAGCGCCGAATATCACATTGATCCCCGCCGGCTTGGGATCACGGGCGGGAGCGCCGGCGGGCATCTCAGCCTCATCCTGGCCACCCTCGGCGGACCCGGTCCTGCCGACGCCCCGGACCCGGTGGATCGGGAAAGCAGCGCGGTCCAGGCCGTCGCCATCTTCTATCCGGTCACCGACCTCGTCGATTTGCACGGCTCGACGACCGACAACGGCGGGGATTTGCCGCCGCGCGGATACGAAGTCGCCTTTGGTTCGGTCACCAATGCGGAAGTCTGGCACACCATCGCCCGGGACCTATCGCCGATTCATCACGTCACGACCAACCTCCCGCCCACACTAATCTACCACGGCGACGCCGACACCCTCGTGCCCTTGAACCAGTCGGAACGTTTCGCGAAGCGCGCGGAGGAAGTCGGCCACGCCATCCGGTTGGTGGTCCATCGCGGCGGCAAGCACGGCTGGCTCACCATGCTTTGGGACATCCGCGAATTTGCGAGCTGGTTTGATGCCTGTCTGAAGCCGTAGAAGGGACAACGGTGCCGGTCTTTTCGTCGTCGCCGTGGGCGCCCGGGCCGATGACAGTCGGCGCGCTCCCCACCAAGCAGCGGTTTTCTCCCGGGAACCCGCTTCAGCGGTTACGGCGGCACCGAATAAACCCCGCGGAAAGAACCACACCCAATCCCACCCACATTGCGACCCCACCCGCCTCGGGAATGAAGGTCCCGCCAATCAGGTTATAGGGTGTGCCCGAGGCGCTGCTCAGGGTCCAACCGGTCACCGTCGCGCCCATGCCATCCACCACTTCGATCCCACTCAGGACCAGGGTCGCCGAAAAGTCGGAGGTACCACTGTAGTTACCTCCATCCATCAAATTGAACACATCAAAAACCACCTGGTTTGAGAATTGCACATGGATCGTCTGCGGAGTGACTCCGTTGATTGCGTAATCCCGCGTCACCCAATCGGCAGTGAAGTTGCCGGTACTGGATGCAAAGAAACTATCTCCCGGGTTTCCATCCACCTCGACACTCAGATCAGCCAGGGCTCCGGTCCCGGAATTGATGCCGTCCACATGGAACAGGTAGCGGGCCTGGTAACCTGCCGGCAACGAACCGCCGTACTGCAGGGTGTCGTTAAAAATGGCGAAGCCCAAGCTCGCCAACGAGGTAGGCGAACCCGCAGGATTGATCATCGTGGCGTTGACATCGGTAACAAACGCGGGATTGCTGACGTTGTAATAGGAATTCTGCAGCGTGCCCGTGGTGTAGCTATGAAGCTGACCCTAGGACGACTGGGTGGTCGTTGTTCCCGAAAAGGTCATCGTCTGTAGGCTAAGGGCACTGTTCTGCCCCGGGAACGTCGGAGTGACCGACGCTCCCCCGGATGGCAGGTTAATATAGGTCCCGCTACCGGGCTCGCCCGTGAACGACCGAGTGGCCGTCGCGGTCACTATCGACGTGTCAATTGCCGACTTGAAATCCAGCGAATAGATATACGTCCCGTCGTTGGCCACCCCAACGATGGATTGGGAATTCAATGACTGGGCGGACGCCGAATGGCAGACCCCGAGCACCAGAAGGAACGCGGCTGGCACTGCGAAGGCATGCCGGCGCGACCCTTTTCGTCGGTGGTTCATTTTGGAGAATTTCATGGTTATTTGGTGATGTCTCCAGCCCCGAGGGAAACCTGAAAACCGACATTCGCTCCTCGAAAGCACGATTTGGTTCCAAGACTTCGATTCATCCGGCCTCGAATTTGCTCTGCTCAAATCCCCTGTCGCAAGTGGGATTCGGAACCGACCGCACATAAAGAACCATAAATTGACGGTTCACGTTCACGTTTTCCGCGGACCGCCCCGCGGGATTCCCGTGGACCGGATCTTCACTGTTCAACCACTGGGTTTCCGCTAGCGTCCGATCGCTTTTCACGTCATGCCCACTGTCTACGTCAAGACCTACGGTTGCCAGATGAACGAGCGCGACAGTGAGGCGGTGGCTGCCCAACTGGTCGCGCGCGGCCATACCCTCGCGCCCAATGAAAAGTCGGCGGATTTCGTGCTCCTCAACACCTGCTCCGTGCGGGATCTGGCCGAACAGAAGGCGCTGGGAAAGATGCAGTCGCTGATGGGCGTCGCCCGCAAGCAGAAGACCGGCCAGAAGTTCGGCCTCATGGGCTGCATGGCCCAAAGCCGGGGCGCGGAATTGCTCGAACAGTTGCCGGGGCTCGACCTCGTCGTCGGTACCCAGAAGTTTCATCGCACCGTCGATCA